>CANQNI010000040.1 GCA_947625175.1 uncultured Eubacteriaceae bacterium
TTCCTTCAGCTTGAGCGTAAGTATAAAATAACCAGGTTTGTAGATTCTCTATTAAAGCAGGATTTTTTTCATACCATTTTGAAAAAGTATTAAAGTTAATTAAATCTGTTTCCTGGTTCTCTACTTTTTTAAATAAGCAGAAATACCTCCATTCTGATTGAGTAGGGCTATAGCGGCGTTGATTGTTTCAATATGTTCTTTATGGTCTAGATCAAGTGAAAAAGCTTCAACTCCAATTTGAATTGACATAGAGATAAAATCATTAACCAGGATTACTTCGTCCTTTAAACCATCAGCAGCTAATAGTAAATTAATATAGTAATTCATACTTGGATAAACATTTGAAAATGCATCCAGGATTCTTTTCATTTTAATATAAGTATTATTATTAGTTTTAATTGGTTGAGTTAATGGTTCAACATAAATTCTTTCCGGTAGGATTCCCTCTTGTTCTGCTTTAGCAATAACTTTTTTTGATCCTTCAATTTCGTTTGAAACTGTATCTTCACCATAATCCTGGGTGAATAGAACTTTCCAGTCATCTTCTAATCTTTTTAGCATTGGAAAAACAGTATCTGCTTGATCCAAAGTAATGTCAACCGGATTAAGAATTCCACTTCTTTTCATACTTGGTATAACCTGATCATAAGTAGCTGGATTTTTTATTTTAATTACCAAAGTTAATTCTGGATTATCTACTTGATCTAAAAGAAAATGTAAAGCTTCAGCTTCATTAGTTGAATTGGTGGCATCAAGTTCTAATGCATTAAATCCACTTTCGACAGCTTGAGAAATAATATCTTTTATTTTCTGAGAGTCTTTATTTTGAACCGCTTCATTAATATCTTGATTGTGAGTAGATAAATTATTACAAATTATTAACATAGTTATCTCCCGTTTATTATTGCTTTAATTGCTTTTCCTTTAATTCTATATACTCATTTGCATTCGATTTAATCGAATTAATTTCATCTTTTGTTAAGTCTCGAACAGCTTTAGCTGGACTACCCAGTATTAATTTTCCTGGTTCGAAGGTTTTGTTTTGAGTAATTAAACTTCCAGCTCCAATAATACTATTTTCGCCAATTTTGGCTCCATTTAATATTATTGAACCCATTCCAACTATAACATTATCATCTATTTGACAACCATGTAATGTACAATTATGGCCAACAGAAACATTTTCACCAATTTCTACAGGATATCCTTCATCACAATGAATAACAGTACCATCCTGAATATTCGAGTTGTTTCCGATTTCTATGGTTTCTTGATCTCCACGAACAACAGATTGAAACCAGATACTACTATTATTGCCAAGCTTTACCTCACCAATAACATCGGCACTATCAGCTATGAAGATACTATTCTTATCCATAATTCATTAAAAAATTAATTTAAATCAGTAGAGTTTAAAAAAATATTAAATCTATCCTTAATAAGATTAAATCCTTCTTTTGAGTCAGATTCAATATTAATAGGAATTACTGGTTCATGTAATGATTGTCTAACTAAAATCCAACCATTTCCATTATCAATATCACAATTGACTCTAACACCTTCATAATTTGGTGATTCTATTTTCCAGCCGGATTGTTCTTGGGCAAATTTCTTAAAATCTTCTAAAAACTTTTTACCAATTTCTTTATAATCATCACCAGTTATATTAAGTCTTAGTTCTTCTTCTTCCAGCGGATAGTGATAATCTTTAAGTAAATCCGAAATAGATTTATTTTCTTTTTTAGCTTGATAATAAGCTATTAGAGAAAGTAACGCTAAATAAGCTCCGTCATCAAGAAAATAGTTATCTTTAACAGCTCCATGGCCACTTGTTTCCATAGCCAGGACTGCATTTTCACCTAATTCATTTAATCTTTTTGCTTCATCTATTACATTTTTGTAACCCCGCTTAAAACGATGATGTTTACCTCCTTTTGCTTCTATAAAATCCTTTAATCCAGTACTAGTAACAGAATCAGTAACGATAGTTGCTCCTGGATTATCCTGTAATAAGAGAGAAGCAATAAAGGCAATAAAGGCGCTTTTATTAATAGGTTCTCCTTTCTCATCAATAATTGCGCTTCGGTCAACATCAGTATCAAATATTATTCCCATATCAGCATTAGATTCTATTACTGCATTCGAGATAGCTTCGATAGCCTTTTTATCTTCAGGATTGGGAATATGGTTTGGGAAATTACCATCAGGTTCCAGAAAATTACTTCCTGTAATATCAGCTCCAAGAGGTTGGAGTACTTCAGTAGCAAAAAATCCACCTGCTCCATTTCCAGCATCAACAATAATTTTAGAACCTAAAAGAGGTTTAATTTCACCTGTTTTTTTTCGTACTGTTGAAACTAGATGATCAGCATAATCTTTTAAATAATTATAAGTTTCAATTTGTTGATCTTCATACATAAGTGGTTCTTTTGTTTGAGCATTAGTTAAAATAGTTTTAATATCCTCAGAAGCTAAACCACCTTCTGGTGTTAAAATTTTTAAACCATTCCTATTCATGGGCATATGACTAGCAGTTATCATAATTGAAAGATCAGGTTTAAAATTTTTTTCTTGCGTAATCATAAACATAGCAGGAGATGTAGCTAGACCTAAATCTAAAACTTCAATTTCGTTATTACTAAAAACTTTTGCTAAAGTATTTAGAATTCTTTCTCCTGTTAAACGGGAATCCCGACCTAAAGAAATTTTATTTAATTTCTTACCATATTTGCTTTCATACCAATCGATAATTCCCTGAGCTATTTTATTAATAGTACTATCATCAAGTTCAGGTTCAGGTTTAGTTTGAGTAGGTAAAGCATACCCCCTAATATCAGTACCGCTTAATAGATTAATTAATTCTTTCATTTTCGAAAATTATATTTGGCTCTTCTGCTAAAGTTGAACAAATAACAGCTTTAATAGTATGAAGACGATTTTCAGCCTGGTCAAAAACTAAAGATTTATCAGAATTAAAAATTTCATCAGTTACTTCCATTTCAGTAAGACCATACGTTTCTTCAACCATTTTTCCGAACGTTGTTTTAGTATCATGAAACGAAGGTAAACAGTGTAAAAAGATTGTTGTATCTTTTCCTGTTTTATTAAATAAATTATTATTAACCTGATAATCTTTTAAAAGTTCTATACGTTCTTTGATTTGTTCTTCCTCACCCATTGAAACCCATATATCAGTATAGATAACATCGGCATTTTTAATTCCTTTATCTATATTATCGGTAACTTCAATATTACTACCAGTTTCTTTTGCTATTTGTTCCACTTTATTTAGAATTTCTTTATCTGGAAATAATTCTTTAGGACCGATAGCGGTAAAATTTAATCCTAATTTAGCTGAGATTATCATTAAGGAGTTGGCTACATTATTTCTGGTATCACCAATGAAAACAATTTTAATATTGTCTAAATCTCCAAAATGTTCTTTTATTGTCATAATATCGGCTAAAGCCTGAGTAGGATGAAATTCATCTGTTAATCCATTCCAGACGGGAACACCTGATAAGTCAGCTAACAGATTAACGGTTTCCTGTTTATTTCCACGAAATTCTATTCCATCATAGATTCGGCCTAAAACTTTAGCAGTATCATCTACAGATTCTTTTTTACCTAATTGCGAGTTTGAAAGAAAAGTTACATGTCCACCTTCATCATAACAGGCGACTTCAAAAGCAGAACGAGTTCTTGTAGAGGTTTTTTCAAAGAGTAAAACTATATTTTTTCCACTTAATAAATTATGACTAATACCATTTTTCTTATCTTCTTTGAGTAATTGAGCATAATTTAATAAGTAATTTATTTCGTCTGGCGAATAATCGAGAAGAGTTAAGAAATTTCTTCCTTTTAAATCAATCATAATTACTATTTTAAACAGAAGAGAAGTAAATATTAAATAAAAAAGTCCCACGAAAAAGTGGGACCGTTATTTACTGAGAACTATTTTGATGTATCAGAAGTCGTTCCTACACTACTTTTAATTGTATCAAGATGGCCTTTGATTTTATCCATATCAGATTTGATGTCCTGACCAACTTCACTATCTTCTACTTTTTCTTTAGTAGCATCAATATGAGCTTTTAAATCATCAACATCTTTATCAACGTGTTCTTTATCAAAATTCTTGAAAAAGTTTTCAACTTTTTCTTTTACATCGTCATAACCGTCTTTGATATGAGTGCCAATATCAGATGCTTCGATCTTCTTACCTAATTCAGATACTTTATTTTTTATTTCTCCATATGATTCTCTAACATCATCATCAAATTCGTCTATTATTTTTGTAAAGTTATCTGGATAAGTTTTTCCTTCTTTTGCGAGCTCTTTTTGAGCTGAATCAACTTGTTCATCTAAAGCTACATCCTTAGCTTTTTTTACTTCATCTGCCATTTAGTACTCCTTTAAAATAATTATTCTTTGTTAATTATACCAAAGTAGAATAAATATTCAGTAAATAAAATATAGTTTAATTATTCGTTTTCAAAAAAATAATAATTTACTTAAAATTACTTATATTTTGTTTATTTAAGATATGAATTTGATAAACTGATTTAAAGAATTAGGATTAAAATTATTTATAAATGATTCAAAAGAATAAAGAATATAGAGGTTTAATATTTGATTTAGATGGAACTTTAGTTGACACAGTTTATGACCTTAGTGATTCGGTTAACCTGGTAATGAAAACAAATAACTTTCCAGAATTGTCAGTTGAGCAAACTAGAAAAAATATTGGTAATGGTATGTTTAAATTAATTCAACGTTCAGTTCCAGATGAATTTAAAAACGATTCTATTTTTATTAATCAACTTGTTGAACAGTTAATTGAAATTTACCGGCCTAGAGTGGTTAACAAATCAGTTCCGTTTAAAGGAATAAAGGATCTTCTAGAATATTGTAATCAAAATAATATTCCTATAGGAGTCGCAAGTAATAAAACGGATAACGAATCAAAACTCATTTTAAAAACTTTATTCCCTACTGTTACTTTTACTTCAATTTTAGGCCATAGAGAGGGAAATCCCCATAAACCGGATCCTATCGTAGTAAACTCGATTCTAAAAGAAATGAATTGTTCTGCCGATGAAACTTTATATATTGGAGATTCCTATACTGATTTTCAAACAGCTCAAAATGGAGGTTTAGATTGTCTCCTGGTTACCTACGGTTACGAAGAATCAGAAGTATTAGAAAGTATTCCAAATACTAAATTAATTGAATCCTCTCAGGATTTAAGAGATTACTTAATTGAATTATTGAAAAAAAATAAAAAAGTTACTTGAATTTTTTTTATTCTTTAGCTATACTTGTATATTTTATTAAAATGTGATAAAATTGTAAGGTATTTTAAGAAGAGGTGATTTTTTTATGCCAAAACCACAGTATACTGTTCTTGATATCAAGAAGAAAGTTCAAAAGTATCAGGGGCAGAAAGTCCGCCTAGAAGCTCATAAAAGTAAGAAAAAGTTATATCAAAAAACTGGCTTTATTGAAGCAATCTATCCAAGTATTTTTACAGTTAGTATTGAAAGTTCAAATAATGATCATTCTCAGAGAATGTCTTTTTCATATATAGATTTACTTACTAATAATGTAAAAATTGACTTAATAGAAAACAATGGTGGTCTTGTCTCATTATAAGATAATGAGATTTGTAAATCTACTTAAAAACGATCCCCCCTATTGAAAAATAGGGGACTTTTTTTATGAATTTTAATAATCCTCAAGCTTTAACTCCTCAACAAGTTGATTCATGGAGGAGTTATCTTCAATCAAAAACACTTATTCAGGAAAAAAAGAAAAAACCTGTTATAGCTTATGCTGGGACAAGTGGGTCTTTTTCGGAAGATGCAACCATAAAATATTTCGGAAAAGATTCATTTAGAATAGCCTGTAAAAATTTTATAGATATCTTTAAGAATGTTTCTTCTGGAAGTAGTGATTATGGAGTAATTCCTATTGAAAATACCACAACTGGATCTGTTAAAGATATCTTCGAACTTTTAGATCAATACGATTGTTTTATTGTCGGTGAAACGCAAGTTTATGTTGATCAATACCTACTAGGTATTCCAGGCTCTACCCTAGAAGATATTACAGATGTTTATTCACATGAACAAAGTTTAATGCAATGTTCTGATTATCTGGAGGAACATTCACAGTGGGAACTCCACCCCTATAGTAATAATGCTTTAGCTGCTAAATTTGTTTCTAATGAAAAAAATAAAAATTTTGGTGTTATAGCTGGTAAAAGAGCTGGTCAAATTCATAATCTTATAGTTTTAGAAAAGCATATTAATTTTTTAGAAAATAATACAACCAGATTTATCATTATTGCTAATCATCCGGAAAAAGATGAAGCTAATAAAACGAGTCTTTCATTTAGTGTTGATCATAAGCCAGGAGCCTTAGTAAAAGTTTTAAACATTTTCGATAAATATCAATTAAATTTATGTAAAATTGAATCGCGACCTAGTCGAAGAAAAAATTGGGAGTATAAATTTTTTATTGATATCGAAGGAAAAAATCAGGAAAGTGTTCTCGATAAAGCTATTCAGGAAGTTATAGCCAATACAATAGAATTCAATTACTTAGGTTCTTACCATTCAAATTTAAAATAAAATGGGGATTATATCTCCATTTTATTAATCATAGTAGAAATTGTCTTTACTTTTATCCTTACTTAAGGCAAATATCCAGATTGGAATTAGGAAAGGAAAAAGAATTCCTAATACTAAATATAAAAAAGCCTTATCTGGATCAACCAGTTTATAATATAAGTTTAAGGCATATTGGAAAATAATATAAGACCCAATAAGTAAAACCAGGTAAATAAGAAAAGTAGTTAAATTAAGTGGAAGAAAGTAGAAGTAAAGAAATAATATTGTCTGACTAAGAAATAAAATAAATCCCAGATATTTAATTTTACTTTTATTCTGAACTATTTCTCCCAATGTATAATACTGAATCAAAGGAATCCAGGCTAACCAGGGTAATTTAACATTCTCTCTCTTTGCTACTCGGTAAATACCAATCGCATTTAGAATAAACCATAATAAAACAATAATAAATGTTCCAAGTCTAGAAGTATTAGAAAATAGATTATAATTAGTAATTTGACTTGTATTATTCATTTAATAAACCAACTTCTAGTAATATTTTTTCAATATAAGATCCAACTGAAGAACTTGGATTTTCACGAAAATAATTATAACCTTTATATTTTATTTTTTGATAATTATTTAATTCGTTGTGTCTTACAATTTCTTTTTCTCTCCAGATGGCATTGATTACGTCTTCTATTTTTAATTGTTTTAAAATTTTAATAATATTTTCTTTTCTTTTAAACTCATGAAGACCTCTAAAATCAGTTTTAAAAAGATAATTGATCTGCTTAATATAATTTTTTCGATTACTAACTGAAGAATAAAAATTCATCTTGTGGAGAATAATCCATAATTCAAAAGTAAAATTCGAGTAACACAAATAGTAATCTTTAATATTTGGCTTTGATTTAGCTTTAACTAGATCGTCAATCGTTTTATGAAAAATTTTAATATGATAAGGTTCGAGACTTTCGATATCGCAAAAATGATAAACATCAACTCTTTGGTCTATAGGAAGTGATTTAATCCGTTTTAAAGGTGAATTGGTTACTTTAATATTAAACTTAACGACTTTATCATTTAAATTTTGGTTAATGAGACGTTCTAACCAATGTAAATAATTTTTCTCAGTTTGTCCTTCAACACTAAAATAATAATTATATTCAGGTAAATTCACTTGACTAAGTTTTTTAATTATTTTAATAGTACCTTATTAATAAATAAAACCGGATTATATTAAATAATCCGGCAGTTAATCAAAACTAGTTTATTTAACAGTTTTTTTCTTTAAGAAAAATGCTGAGAATTCTTCATAGACCAGAATCAATGCTAGAATAACCATAGCTGTTGCAAAGAGTACCTGGAACCAATCTCCCCACATAGCAGCACCACTAGAAATAATACCAATTCCTTTAATTATTGTAAGTATTAAACTGGTAATTGTTGCAACTAGCATAAAGGCCATTGGAATATAAAACATTTTATTATTTTTTCCTACGTTAGCTAACCAGGCAGCAACGGCCATTAAGGCAATCCCTGCTAGTAACTGATTAGCAGCTCCAAATAATCCCCAAATCTGACTTAAAGATAAAGCACCCAGGACACAACCAATAACTACCATTAATAAAGTACCAGTTAATGGATAGGTTAAAAATTTTCTAATTCCAGTTGCATCTTTATAAGAAGCTTCACCTTCTTTTAAGAATAATTCAGAAAATAAGAATCTACTTAATCGAGTACCAGTATCTAGACTAGTTAAAGCGAAAACGGACACTGCTAGAGTTAAGAGAGCATAAACTGTTTGGTAAACAGCAGAATCTGGTGTTCCAAACATTACTCCAATACCAGCTGCAAAAGCAGCAGCAGGAGATCCAAAATCTCCATTAACATAAGAAGGAAAAACCATTCCAACGGCAATGAGTGCTACAACAGCTAAAGCGGATTCAATTAACATTGAACCATATCCTATTGGTTTTGCATCAGCTTCACTAGCAAGTTGTTTCGAAGATGTTCCCGTTGAAATTAAACTGTGAAACCCTGAACAGGCCCCACAAGCTACTGTAATAAATAAAGCAGGGAATAATGGCCCAAGTGAAGTGTTCCAACCAGTAAAGGCTGGAATAGTAAATGTAGCCGATCCGGTAAAAGCTGAAACAAATATACCGAGCAATGCTAGAATCATCATCCCATACAGTAAATAGCTTGAGAGATAGTCTCTAGGTTGTAGAAGAATCCATACAGGTACTAAAGAAGCAACAGTTATATAGGCTCCAATAAAGATTATCCAGAAAGTTCTTGGTAAAGCTAAGCCAATATTTAAACCAAAGATTAAAGAAAGGATAATCATTATAATTCCACCAATAGTAGCAGGTACTAAACCAACTCCAAAGTTATTAGTTATAATTCCATAAACAATAGCTAAAATAATAAAAATAATAGAAATAATTGCTGTTGTTTCATTTCCAGTGGGCTGAAGAGTAAAACCTATATTATTATCAGAAGCATATGTACCGGCAACAATATTAACGAAAGAAGCAATAACCATTATCATAACCAATAGAGCAAATATTAAGAATAATTTCTTTGCTCTAGGTCCCATAGAAGATTCAATAATTTCTCCAACAGACTTTCCATCATTTCTAATTGAAGCAAATAAAGAACCGAAATCCTGAAGACCACCAAAGAATATTCCACCTATAATACACCATAAGAATACTGGAAGCCATCCAAATAAAGAAGCCTGAATAGGACCATTAATTGGACCAGCACCAGCTATAGATGAAAAATGGTGTCCCATTAAAACAATAGGTTGAGCTGGAACATAATCAATATCATCCTCTAATTCAACAGCTGGAGTTGTTCTAGTTGGATCAATGCCCCATTGTTTGGCCAACCAAGAACCATAATATACGTAACCTAGAATTAAGAGGATTATTGCCGCTAAAATTATTAAAATAGCAATCATAAAATTACCTCTTTAAATTAATGTTTTGTATAAGCTTTCTTAAGTCTTTGGCTTTGTTATTATTAAAAATTTTATTACTACTCATATCTAGAGCTAGAATTCTAAAATAACTCCAACCAAAGAAGGTGAATTTATACCTTTTAGTAAGCTTAATTTTTTTAATATATTCTTTTGCTTCATTTGATACTGATTCAGCAATTATTATTACTGTTATATCGGAACAGCGATGGTTAGAATGGGGCTCGACTTTGGATAAGCCGTTTTCCCAGGCTGTTTTTTCTATAACCTTTAAGGCACTTAAATCTAGAGTATCTAAAGAAACAAAATAAACATATTCATTTAATTCTTCTTCTGCTAAAGTTGCAGATTTTAATAGAAAATATTGGGAGTTCTTAGAGTGAAATTCAGCTATAGCGTTAAATGGAGCAAGATTATTTTCAATGAAAGTATAGTAATGACTATAACTTTGTTTTATTTTATCTAAGATCTCATTTCTGGAGATATTAAATTCGCTCATTTTGTTTTGGCTTTCCTACTGAAGCATTTGGGATTATTTTTTTTAATTCCTGCATCAATATTTCAGCTGCTTTTTTTCCAGGCAGTTGTATTTGCGCTATTTCACCGGTTTGATCACAGACCACTAGATTTTCAACATCTAAACTAACTGGAGCGCAACATACTTTTGTTGGAACTTGAAAGATTCTTCTAAAATAGCAGGTTATATCATCATAAGGAATGTAATAAATTTTAAAATTTGATTTAAACAAGAGGGCATTTTGTCCTAGTTTAATTTTTCCAATTGTTCTGGAATTTTTATAATCATTGGTTAGAGTATTTTTTTCTAGCTCATGATCAGTTAATGAAATTAACTGCATTTTCATCTCCTTCTATGATATTTAAAACCAAGAGCTACTATTATTATAATTCTTAATTTTCCATTGAAACTTTATTCGTTAAAATTGAAAACATTATCATATAAAAAGGGCCGTATCAATTAGATACGGCTTGAACAAGAGAAAAGAAATATGAATATTAAATAGGTTAGTGTTCTAGTTAAAAGCGGAAAAACTTAAATTTTTATTTAATTTAACTTTTATAGTTATAGGATATCAATATCAAATTTTAAAAATTATAAGCGTAAAGGCTTAAGTTTCGATATAGTTAATTTAAGTTTTTCCGCAAAGCAATTGGAGAAAATTCACTTACAAAAGATTGGTACTATAAAAGTTAAATTAAATTCAAGGTTATTTAAATGAACTATACGTCTGTCCAGTTAACAGTAATACAGAAACCAATCCAATTAACCATATTAAAGCATTAAAATTTGAACTATTACCTGTTTTAGGATTAGTAGAAACAGTACTTACCGTGCGAGTATTTGTCTGATTTGTACGGTTAATACTATCAGAGTTAGTATTTGTTTTAATTGGATCTATATTCTGTTGTATAGTTACAGTATTGGAATTAATTGTTT
>CANQNI010000041.1 GCA_947625175.1 uncultured Eubacteriaceae bacterium
TCCATTAGCTCAGGCGGTAGAGCACCTGACTTTTAATCAGGGTGTCCGGAGTTCGAGTCTCCGATGGGTCACCATTTGATTAATTTTGAAATTGAAACAGCCGATAACTTAAGTGTTATCGGCTTTAATATTAATTTAATAAAATGTCAGATATATTCTTAGAACGATTTAATAAACTTTCTCATTTAATATTCTTAATAATCATTTATTTATTAATTAGTTGTTAAGGTTTGGTGCTTAAAAAATAAATTTATTTGAAATGAGAATCTTCTTTGAATAAATGAGTAAAAAAGTTTTAAAGCTTTAATAAAATTTTGGTAATTTTTCTTATTTTGGGTATAATATGCATAGCAATTACTTTTAGTTTTTGCATGTCTTATATTTTCTGAGGAGACCAATTAATGGTCTATTTAGAAGTTAAAAACAGCTGGCTCAAACCAGCTGTTTTTATTCAATTAATTTTTTCTATCTTATTTCAATATAATTTTGAGCACAAATAATAAATTTCTTAATAATTATGTTTGAAAATTTGTTTATTTCACTATATAACAATTTAAAAAGGTGCAATATTTTGTTATAATTATTCGATAGAAAGAGTTTATTCTCTAATAGATATCTCACTATTAGTTTTTTACAATTATATTTCTTTCTTTAAATTTTTAAGTTGTCTTGTATAAAAAATATCATAAATGCCGTCTTTAAAAATATAAAGTAATTTGCCCCAAAATTTCATTGAGTCCTAGTGGAGGATAGGATGAAGAAGCTAGAGGATATTCAAAATATTGTGAATAGCTCAAAAGAAGGCTGGAGCGATAGTAGGATTGCAGAAGAGTTTAATATGTCTCGAAACACAGTTCGAAAATATCGTCTAAGATATTGGAAAGCACAAGAACTTTTAAATGCTGATAGTCAAGATTTAAATTACGAAGAGATAGAGGAGATTTTATATAATGATCCCAAATACGATAGCTCAAATCGAAAACCATATAAATATACTCGAGATTTAGATATTCTATTAGATAAAATTTTAAAAGAGGAAGCAAAGCGTGCTGAGGCTGAAGGACAGAAATACAAACCGTTAACCAAAACAAAAATCCACGCTCAAATACGAAAAGCTGGCTTTAAAATCGGCTATACTACGATATCAAGAAAAATTGATGAAAAGCGATTAGCTAAAAACCATATAGGTCCATGGAATAATATGGATTCAGATCTAACTGAGTAATTAACTTCTTTTCTAACGTCATTTGAAATTATAGGTATTTTAATGGCGTTTTTTTTTATTTTTGCTATAATCGAGTTGATAAATTTTGGAGGTTATTATGTCTCAAAAAGAGTTTGAAATGTATCAATCACAATTAAGAAATGCGATTGATGAAATGCAATTAGAAGACAAAGAATCAGTTTATAGTTTATTAGCTCAACCAAACCGCTTTTTCGAAGTTTCATTCCCAGTATTAATGGATGATGGAAAGAAAAAAGTATTTACAGGTTATCGTTCACAATTTAACAGTGCTTTAGGACCAACCAAAGGTGGATTACGCTATCACGAAGGCGTTGATGCTGGGGAAGTTAAAGCTTTATCTGGATGGATGACTATTAAATGTGCACTAGCAGGACTTCCTTATGGTGGTGGTAAAGGTGGAATTACTGTTAATCCGAAAGAATTATCAGAAGGTGAATTAGAACGTTTATCTAGAGCTTTTATTAAAGCTATTCACCCATATATTGGTGAAAAATGGGATATTCCAGCTCCAGATGTTAATACTAATGGACAGATCATGAGCTGGATGTTAGATGAATATGAAGCTATAATTCAAAGCCAAGAAATTGGTGTTTTAACAGGAAAACCCCTGGAATTAGGTGGTTCACTTGGAAGAACTGAAGCTACTGGTTATGGTGTTGGATACACAGTCAGAGAAGCCTGCAATAAAAAAGGAATTGACCTAAAAGGCGCTACAGTAGTCTGTCAGGGATTCGGTAATGTTGGTTCATATGCTTGTAAATGGCTTGCTGATCAAGGTTGCAAAGTTATTGCTATCGCGAATAGTAGAAACGGTCTTTATAATAAAGATGGTATCGATATTGATGCTTTATTTAAATATTATGAAGATCATGGTAATGATTTATTAGATTTTCCAGGTGCTGAATATTTAGATAAAGATAAAATTTTTGAAATTCCATGTGATATTTTATTACCTTGTGGACTTGGTGGAGCTATTACTGGTGAAAATGCTGACAAGATCGAAACAAAAGTTATTGGCGAAGGGGCTAATGGACCTTTAACCATTGAAGCAGATGAAATTCTTGATAAAAAAGGAGTTCTTATTGTACCGGATGTTTTAGCTAATTCAGGTGGAGTTACTGTTTCTTATTTTGAATGGGCTCAAAACCTCCAGGGCTATTACTGGACAGAAGAAGAAGTCTTTGAAAGAGAAGAAAAGATGTTAGTTGGTGCATTTAATGACATCTATAAAATCTATAAAGACGAAAAAACAAAAAATATGAGATCAGCCGCTTTTAACTATGCTATTAAACGTATAAGTAAAGCAATGAAATTAAAAGGTTGGTATTAATTATAAAAAAAGCTATTAAAGTTGATAACTTTAATAGCTTTTATATTTTAATACCAGGTTTCTTCAATTTCTTCACTTATTTCTCTAGCAGTTTCTGAAGGAGTATAGTTAATCTCATAAACAAAATGATACCATTCTACAATATTATCAACTAAAGTATTTGGAAAAACGTAAGAAACATCATCTAAATAACCAGTTGATTGATACTCATCTGTAGGTAGTCTACTTTGTTGAATTTCTCTGTTACTCATTAAAATAAAATTAAGAGCTAATTTAATAATTTCTGAAGTTCTTAAACTAGTTTTAATAAATGGTAAAACAGAGCGAATTAGATTAAGTTGTTGTATTGGATTCATAGCTGAAACTTTAGCAACGACTTGAGCAAGAACATTACGTTGTCTTTGGGTTCTTTCAAAATCACCATTACCAACGTAACGGATTCTAGCATAGGCTAATGCCTGTGATCCGGTTAATAATTGAGGTCCTATTCCAGTAACTTCTGGATCTGCTGTTCCAACTTTATCATTAACATCCATTAAATACTGATTTAACCAATAAAGTTCGTCTTCATCAGTTATGTTAATTTCTACACCTCCAACTGAATTAACCATGTGAACTAAAGCTACAAAATCAAACACCACATAATCTGTGATTGCGGTATCGAAGTTTAAATTAATCGTTTTTACTGATTCCTCTGGACCACCATTTGTATAAGCAGCATTTAATTTATCAAAGAAGTCTTCATCAGCAATTTCAACATACGTATCTCGCATTAAAGAGGTAACTTTTAATTTATTATGTTCGAAATCAGCTGATCCAATAATTATTGTATCTGACCTATCCCCTTCAACATCCGAACGACCATCTACTCCAAAAACAGCTATATTAGCGATTCGATGACTGGAAGCAACAGCTGCTGCATTTGATGAAATATTATATAGACCTATATTTCCAGATAAATCAGGATTAAGATTACTAAATTTAGCATATACAATGATTAATATTATTAGGGCTAGAATAACAGCTAAAATGCTTAATAATAATCGTAATAGACGATTTTTTGAAGGAGGTTTAGAAATAGCCTCTGAACTAGTAACTTTCGGCTCCTGAAAAGATGGATTAAAATTGTTAGTATTTTGATACGTTTTATTTACTTTATTTGTTTCATTTACTCGATTGTTGAAATTTGGATTATCTCTTCTTGGCCTGGATTGTGGTCTCCTCTGATAATTTGATTGGTTAACAGGAGGTCTTTTATTACCTATAACAGGTCTAACTCTTCTTTTATTGTCCATCCTTCTCCACGTTCTTTATTTAAATAATTCTCCAAAATTTAATGCACTAAATTATACCACAGGAAATACTTAAGTTATTTACTATTTTGTAAAGAATGTTTCAATGCAAATTGGTTTAATTTTCATTAAAAAATAATATTTGGTATAATTACTAAGTATTTTACTGAAATCTGATTTGAGAATTATTCATTATATTGAAATGATTTCTATGATTAAGAAGGGAAATATAAGTCTATGGGTAATCGAGATGATCGATTAGGATCTTTATTAGCCTTTAATGATATAGCTTTAATACTTTCAACTTATGGTGTTTTATTAATTTTTAACTATCTATTTGAACCAATAAATTCTAATACTTGGATAGTTTGTACTTTCTTTGTTGGTATTAAGATTCTAATTGTTGGTATTGCAGACATCACAGGTATAGGACGAAATTATTTTGTAAGCTTACTTTTTGTACTCATTGCTGATGGTATTATAATCCTAATTAACCAGTTAATGGCCTTTGGATTATCATTAAGATTAATGTTAATCATGGTAGTAGCAGATTTAATTTTTGTTTTTATAGCAGTTTTTATCTGGAGAAAATTTAGCAATGATTCTGTTAAAAATGAAGAAGAAAGTGACTGGATATATAGTAATGAACCAGTTAAAACTGAAGAAACTTCAAAACCAAAAACTGAAACTATTACTACTCAAGAAGAAGTAAAACAAATTGAACCGTCTTTAGAGGATGTTGTTATCGACGACAGTATTTCAACAGAAGAACCAATAGAGGACGTTTTCGATTTTCAATCTTTAAAGAATAATCAGGAGTCTGATCTATTAAAAGAAAATGTTGGTATCTTTAGTGAATTTAAAGAAGAACCATTTACACAAGGACAGGATCTTTTAAACTTTGAAGAAATAACTCAAGAATTACCTTCAGAAGAAATCAATAAAGTTTTAGAAGAAGATTCTACTCAGATTAATAAAGAAGTAAAAGAAGAACCAACACTTGATTCTACCTTTAATTATTTTGAAGGTTTAGATATTTTTAATAATTTCAAGGAAAACTCATCTGAAGAAAGTAAGTCTAAAACTGAAGTAACTGATGAAACTAATAATCAAGAAGAAATAGATGATATTTCGTTCGAAACTAATCCAGAACCAGAACTGGAAACAGATGAAAATTTAAACAATATAATCTCTGAACAACCTACAGAAAGTGAAATTAAAGAAGATTCAGTTGAAAAAGTTATAGAGCAAGAAAACCTGAGCGAAGATAAATCTGAATTGAGTCATAGCTTTTCTGTTTCAGATGAAATGGATTGGTCTACTGAATCTATTACATCAGAAATAGAAGAAGAAGCAAAAGCTGTTGAGGAAAAAGAACCTCTACGTATTAATAGTAATTATGAATTTAACCTAATTACTAATTCAACGATAGGATTAAAATCATTCTCAATGATTCCTGTAAATGTTAATCAGGAACAATTGAATAAATTAAAGACAGAAGCTAAAGATGAAATAATCAGATTTAATCAGAATCTAGGAAAAGTAATAGAGGAATACAATAATGCTTTAAATAGTTCTGATTTTAAGGATAAAATAAACGGATTTATTTCAATAGAAGAATCATTGGATCTAAATGATTCAGAACAGATTTTAAGAGATAATCTACAAATAATAGATAATAAAGGTTTTGTTTCTAATCAAGTCATGCGTTCATTAACTGAAAATGTTAATAAATTAAATAATAGAACGTATTCTCTTAATTTAGCTGAAGATAATCTAAAAGAAAGATTATTACGCGAAGAACAACTTCTTCAGGAAAGAAAAAGAAGACAAGAACAACAAAGACGAGAAGAAGAATTAAAACGAAAAGAACAGGAAGATAAATTAAGAAGAGAACAGTTAGAAAAAGAACGACAGGAACAATTAGAAAAACAAAGAAAAGCACAAGAAGAACTACAAAAGCAAACTCTTGAACAGACTGAAACAATTGAAGAAAGTTCAAATAATGAAGTAGTACTTCAGAGTGATGATATGGATATTATTATCGATGCTGCAGATCTTGAATTATTAAAAGAATTTTTAGCACAACAAGAATCAAATGCTTAGTTAATACGCTGAGGTATATATCCTCAGCTTTTTTTATCATGAAAGAAAAATTATTAGTAATAGATGTTGGTGGAACTAACATTAAATACAGTACTTGGAACGGACAATTAGGCGAGGTTAAAGAAATTCCTACACCAACGGATACGATGGAAAATTTTCTTAGTGTTTTATCATACATTATTGAGGAAGTAGGTCCTATTGACGGAATCGCTTTTTCATATCCTGGTTTTATTGATAATAAAACCGGAATTAAACATGGCGGGGGGAATCTACGATATACAGATAATATTAGTTTAATTGATTTAATAAAAGATAATTTTAATTTAAAAGCAGCTGTAGATAACGATAGTAAATGCGCTACTTTAGCCGAAATGAAATATGGAGCTTTAAAAGAATATCAAAATGCCTGTACTCTAATTTTAGGAACTGGAGTTGGTGGTACTGTAATGATCAATAGAGAAATTCTTCGGGGCTCCCATCTAGTGGCTGGAGAATTTTCATTTATTAAAACCAAAATAGACGAACCAGAGAAATTTGAAAATATAGCAGCGTCTTATTGTAGTAGTTTAGGTCTTTCCGATTGTATCTATCAAACAACAGGAATAAAAGGTCTAAATGGTAGAGAGATTTTTAAATTAATAGATGAAGGAAATAAAGAAGCTTATCAAGGTTTAAAACTATTTTGCGAGAATCTTAGCTTTCTTATTTATAATCTGGAAGTAATAGTTGACCCTGAAGTATTTATAATTGGTGGAGGAATTTCTGCTCAACCACTTTTGATAGAAACTCTAAAAGAAACTTTAAAAGAGTATTATCAGGAAAAATCTTTTGGTGTAGAAGTTCCAAAAATAGAAGTCTGTCAGTTTAGAAATAATGCTAATCTGATAGGGGCAGCTATTAATTATCAAAATTACTATGATCAAAATTAATTAAATTATTTTGATAAATTATTCTAGGAGGGTTTAATGAAAAGATTTTTTAAACTCGGAATGGTCTCTGTATTAGCCATTCTTTTATGTTCATTATTTGTTGCATGCGGTGGATCTTCATCGGATAGCAATAGTTCAGATTCAGCAAATGGAGAAGTTTATACTATTGCTACTGATACAACATTTGCTCCATTTGAATTTGAAGATGCTCAAGGAAAACGTGTGGGAATTGATGTTGAAGTATTAGATGCTATTGCGCAGGAACAAGGTTTCCAGTATGAACTTCAAGCATTAGGTTTTGATGCTGCTGTTACAGCTCTAGAATCTGGACAAGTTGATGGTGTTATAGCTGGAATGTCTATAACAGATGATAGAAAAGAAAAATTCGATTTTTCTGAACCCTATTTTGAATCAGGTGTTGTTTGTGCTGTTATGAATAATTCAGATATTGATTCATACGAAGGTTTAAAAGGAAAGAATGTAGCTGTTAAAACCGGAACTGAAGGTTCTACCTATGCTGAAAGTATTAAAGATCAATATGGATTTAATATAACAACGTTCCAGGATTCTGCTAACATGTATGAAGATGTTAAAGCAGGAAACTCAGTAGCTTGCTTCGAAGATTATCCTGTAATTGGTTATGCTATCAATCAGGGACAACCATTTAAAATGATTGGTGGATTACAACAAGGTAGTGATTATGGATTTGCAGTTCAGAAAGATAATGAAAAGGGTAAAAAACTCTTAGAAATGTTTAATGCTGGCTTAAATGCTGTTAAAGATGACGGAACTTATGATCAGATTGTAAATCAATATATTACACAATAATTAAATCTGATTTATCGATTAATTAAGTGGCAAATTTAGTAACTGCGTTAATTAAAAGGAGGCAAGGGCAGTTTTCTCATTTTATTTAAACTAAATTAAATAAAATGAGAATTATTTCGCCTTAATTTTAATGAGTATATTCGAGCTATTTATTCAAAGCTTTCCTCGCTTAATGGATGGATTATGGATTACTTTAAGTACTACACTTATTTCATTAGCAATAGCTGCAGTCTTAGGGTTAACATTTGGCTTAATGCTAGTATCCAATAGTAAAATACTTCGAGGTATCGCTATTGTATATGTTTCGATTATTCGAGGAACCCCTATAATTGTTCAAGCATTTTTTATTTATTTTGGTGTTCCAAACGCGACAGGAATTCGTTTAACTGCTGTAACTGCTGGAATCATAACATTATCATTAAATGCTGGAGCTTATACTGCTGAAATTGTTAGAGGTGGAATCCAATCTATTCCAAAAGGACAGATGGAAGCAGCTCGGTCACTTGGGTTAACTAAGACTTTAGCAATGAGAAAAGTTATATTACCTCAGGCACTGAGAATAATGTTACCTTCAATTGTTAATCAATGTATTATCACTCTTAAAGATAGCTCGATTCTCTCTGTTATTGGTTTAGCCGAATTAACTCAAACAGGTCGTTTAATCATAGCTAATAACTTCGAATCTTTTAAAATGTGGATTATTATCGCTATCATGTATATGATTCCAATTTTAATCTTAACAAGAATTTCGAAAGAAATAGAAAGGAAGCTTAAAGTTGGCCAAAATTGAAGTTAAAAATTTAAAGAAAAGCTTTGATAATTTAGAAGTTTTAAAAGACATAAAATTAGATGTAGAAGAAGGCGAAGTTATTTGTATAATCGGACCATCTGGATCTGGTAAAAGTACCATGTTAAGATGCCTTAATGCTTTAGAAGAAGCTACAGGAGGTACTATTGTAATTGATGGAAACGATATTACTGACAATCATGGGAATATAGATTTATATAGAAGAAATATTGGAATGGTTTTTCAACAATTTAATCTCTTTCCACATATGTCAGTAAAAGAAAATATTATGTTAGCTCCAACTTCTTTAAAACTTATGTCAAAGAAAGAAGCTGAAGAAACTGCTTTACTTTTACTAGATCGTGTTGGACTCAAAGAAAAAGCTGATGCAATGCCTACAGAGTTATCAGGTGGGCAACAGCAACGTGTAGCAATTGCTCGAGCCTTAGCAATGCATCCTGATGTAATGCTATTTGATGAACCCACAAGCGCATTAGATCCAGAAATGGTTGGTGAGGTTCTTAACGTTATGAAACAGTTAGCCCAGGAAGGAATGACTATGGTAGTTGTTACACATGAAATGGGATTTGCCAGAGAGGTCGCAGATAGAGTTATCTTTATTGACGATGGCTATATAGTTGAAGAAGGTCCACCAGAAGAAGTATTTAATAATCCGAAGCATGAAAGAACTAAAAATTTTTTAAATATGGTTCTTTAATTTATTTAAAACTGATCTTTTACTTTGAATAATTAAATTTTTCTTTAATTATTTAAATTTTACATTAATTATATAAATTATTTTAAACCTTAGAGGTTTCCTTTATTGAGTTAATACTAAAATAAGGGGAACCTTTAATTCGCTTATACCTAAAATAACCTGAATATTTAAAATCACTTTCAAAAATTAAAGATATTTTTAAAAATTTAAGTACACCTGTCAAATCAGAAAAATTCTTTATTAAATGCATTTTCTACCTTCAAAATGAGCTTTAGGTTGAGTTTATAAAACTTCAGATCATTGATATAGGATCCAATAATATCCTTGAATTTATCAAGGAAAAACAACCGTTATTAACTTTGAATGGTTATCTTCATAAATCCATGATTCTTGATAGAGATTATAAAGGTAAGAAATTTTGTTTGTATTCAAAAAGGCCAAAAAATTTGGAGAATTAGATTTTATTTATATAAAAAATTGATTCAGAATTTTTTTACAGCTTTATAAACTATTTTTTTAAAATTTCTATAGCCTCTCCAATATCACTATCAATTCCAATTGAGCGATCTTTAATTTCCTTAGGAATTATAACCTCTCCTTTATTAATAGTTACGAAAGTTGCTTTGGGATTTTGAAGGGTCATTTGCCAAAATGGATATTTAATGATTCCTGGAGTATTAAAACCAACGCCTAATTCAAGAAATAAGATGTTTTTATCCTGATGATTTTCCAGAAATTTATGGTAACGTTTGGCCGCTGCATGCCAACCTTTATCTTCTACAAAAGTATTATCTGATCTTAAGTTCATAGTCATTGGAGCGCCACATTTTGGACAATAAGGAATAAGATCACTTGGAACTTTCATATCCTTTTGTTGTTCAATCATTTGTTTTATTACTTCTTGATTATCATATGTTTGATTATGACATGGGACCGAGCATTGCCAGAGTCCAAAATCACCTTGAGTATAGAACAGTCGTTCTTTATCAAATCCTGACTTTTGAAAACAATGATCTACATTCGTAGTTAAAACAAAGTAATCTTTATCCTTAATAATATCTAAAAGATTTTCATAAACATCACTTGGTAGTTCATCATAACGGTTAATTTTGATATAACGACTCCAATATGCCCAGAATTCTTCTGGAGTCGAGAAGGGATAAAATCCGCCTTCATACATATCCTTGAAACCATACTTTTGAATAAAATCAGAGAAATTCTCTTTAAAGCGGTCTCCATCGTAAATAAATCCGGCGGAAGTTGAAAGTCCAGCACCAGCACCAATAATTATCGCATCAGCTTCCTTAATTTTCTGTTTTAATTTCTTAAGATCCAAGTAGGTTTTTGTAGAGATCATAATCTAAATCCTTAAAAGCATTAAAAATTATATCAGGCGAATCTGGATGATTTTTTTTAAATTCTCTTACTGTCTCAACTCCTATCTGGGCTGCTAAGTCATTGGGAAAATGGAATTCACCAGTTGAAATACAACAAAAAGCTATACTGTTTAGTCCAGCTTTCAGAGCTAAATCTAAACTGGAAAGATAACAGTTTCTTAATTCTTCTATTTCTTTTTTGCTAACCTTATTAT
>CANQNI010000042.1 GCA_947625175.1 uncultured Eubacteriaceae bacterium
GTTCCTTTTGAATTTCATCTACTGATTTAATTGAGTTATTATTATTACAATTAATTACTTCCCAACCCTGATTATTGATGATATCTTCAGTTAAATTGTTACATCTTTTTAAATAATTAAGGTCTGACTCATGAATATCTTTAACATCAGTTTTTTTAGAACGTTTCTCACGAAGTTTTTCTGAAATTTCAGGTGATAATTGTAAATAAAAAACTTTATCTGGTTTTGGTAACTTTAATTTTTCATATTCAAAATCGTTTAACCAATTAATAAATTCAATTCTTTGATCAGTATCTTCTATTTTAGTAGCCTGATGAATTAAATTACTGGTGGTATAACGATCACATAATAATATATCTATATTATTTAGATCCTCTTCAAGAAAGTAGTTTAATCTATCAACGGAATAAAGAATTGAAGCAGCATATGGGTTAATTTTACTAGGATCAGTTCCGTAATCTCCGTTTAAATATTTTCTTAATAATATTGAAGAGTCATTTTCATAAATTGGAAAAGAAACCAGTTTAACCTTAAAACCTAATTTTTTAAGATTTTTGTTAAGTTCAATACATTGTGTTTGCTTACCAGTTCCGTCAACACCATCTATAACTATTGTCTTCATCGATTTAATCTTTTTCTAAAACTTCTATTAATATTTGTTTATCATCCAATTCTAAACCAATAATATTAATATTATCCTTAACCATCTTTATTAAAATATCAATATTTTCTTGGGAAATGATCGAACCGGGTATTAAATAAGGAGTTCCAGGAGGATATGGAATTATAAAATCTGCGCTAATTTTATTTAAGGCTTTTTCTATTGGTATTAATTTTCCAGTTTTT
The DNA here is from genome assembly GCA_947625175.1 of uncultured Eubacteriaceae bacterium. Classification (GTDB taxonomy): domain Bacteria; phylum Bacillota; class Clostridia; order Eubacteriales; family Eubacteriaceae; genus CANRHG01. The sequence goes on from CANQNI010000042.1 coordinate 847, forward strand.
CCAATTATTTCATATAGTTCTCCTTTAGTTTGAAACGGAGTGATATAAGATTCAACAGAATATTCTGAATTAGAAGGTTTAAAACCCTGTTCTTTTAATTCTTTATTTATCATTTTAACTGTTCCTAATAATCTGTTTAAGTCTCTTTGAGAAGTTCCTATTCCAGTCATAAATAGCACTAAATTTCCACTAATAAATTCTGGAATGATTTTATACTTTTCAATTAATTCTTTTTCAAGTGGATAATTATCAGGAAAAATAAATAAAAATTTACTTTTATCATAATTTCCATCAGGAGTTATTAATTTAAATAAATCCTCTTTATTTTGAGACTTTTCTAAAGCGCTATGAGCATGATAAATATTGTTAAAAATTCTTTCAGCTTTACTTTCTGCTTCGTCTACAGCTTCTTCTATTCCACTCATCAGGATAAAGGAGGGGCTTGAAGACTCTAATAAAGACAGTACTCTTTGTACTTTTCTTTTATTAACATTCTTATTTATGTGGAGTAGCGCACTTTGAGTTGGCGATCCAAGTATTTTATGAGTACTCTGAATAACAAAATCAGCTCCAGAAGTAATGGCGTCATTATATTCAGGAATAAAATGTAAATGAGCTCCATGAGCTTCATCAACAATTAAAGTTATCTTTTTTTCTTTAAGAAGATCACTTATTTCTTGAATTTCAGATATATTACCATAATAATCAGGACTCGTAATTAATAACGCTTTAACATCGGGATTCTCATTAATTAATTCTTGGACTAAATCTTTGGTTACTATCATGCCAAATTGTTTTTCTATCGGTTTATAATAAACAGGCTTAGCTCGTGAAAAACTTAAAGCAGGATAAACAGATCTATGAGCATTTACTGGTATTAGTATTTGATCTCCTTCATCTAATGAACTTAAAATACTAGCTTGGACTCCTACAGTACTTCCATCAACCAGTAAAAAACTATGATTAGATCCATATATTGAAGCTATCTTTTCTTGTACTTTATTTATAATTCCTGTTGGATTATGCAAATTATCTGATCCTTCTATTTCAGTAATATCTAACTTTAAATTTCTTTTTTTTCCTTTATGACCTGGCATATGCATCCTAACAGGTTTATCTTTGATAATTTTTTTTATTCTATTTTTGATGATTGACTTTTCCATATATTAATTCTCTTGGAATGAAACTTAAAATTTTTTATTATTTTAACAGATGAAAAGCTAAATCTTTTAACTCGCAATTTTAGATTCTTTTAAATTTGTTCATTAAAAAAAGTTGCTATCAATATTGATAACAACTTTATTCTTTTTTAACTTCAATAAAATCAGAAGCTTTTTGATCTAAAATATTATAATAAGAAAAGAGTTTAAACTCGTTAATCAAGTCTTTGTATTCTTTAGGCATATTCTTATCATCATAAGAATAATATTTTCCTTCTTTAGTTACAATACCATATCGATTTATTACTTTTACCTCTTTATGCAGAGCTGCTAGATAATTATTTAAAGGTGGTTTTTCTAGACCAGCACATTCTAATAAAAGTGTTGAAAGAAAATTAATACTTATATTAACTTCTTTTAATTGTGGTAATTTATAATTTGCCCATATAACAAAAGGTGTTTTATATAGAGACTGAATTTCTTCAATCGAAAGATCTTCATCATTAATATAGGAGGGAAAATCTTCAGTGAATTTTGGTTGATGATCACCAAATAAAAGGATGATGGTTGGTTCTTCCAAATCTTTAAAATAATTTATTAATTCATTAAACTGATAATCACTAGATTTCATTAAAGACAAATATTCAATAACTTCTTCTGGATAGTCTCCCTTAACATCTACTTTGGCTAAATTAGCATAACCACTTTTATATCCACCATGATTTTGAATAGTTACATCAAAAATAAAATAAGGATTAGCCCGATTTCCCTGGAATTTGTTAATTATTTTATTATAGGTAGATAAATCAGACTTAAATGCTACTTCTCGAACAAATGTTTCATTATAAAATGATTCATCAAAGATAGTTTCATCAAATCCAAATTGTTCATTATAAACTACATTTCTATTCCAGGATATACGATTTCCCGGATGAATAGCAATAGTATGATAATTTAAATCGTCTAAATAAGTAACTAAATTAAGAGAATCAGGATTTATATAAAACTGATAAGGTCGCGCATTTAGTGGAAGAATTAAAGTAGAATTTCCTGTTAGAAAATCATACTCAGTATCTGCTGTACCACCACCTCTAATATCAACAAATGTATTTCCCTTTATAGTGTTGGTTAAACTGTTTATATTAGTAAAAATTTGTTTATTAGTATTTGTTTCCCCAAAAACATCAATATCTGCTAGACTTTCATTCATTACAACAATTATATTTGGATTTGTTGTTTTATTCTTTTCAACATAATCTGGAAATTTTTCTTCTATTTCTTTATCCGGATTATATTCCATTGGAAGAATACTAGCTTCATTAGTATCTTTAATTAAATCAATTATCTCCTGTTTATCGTAATTTCGGTCTGGTTTTATTTCAATAAACTTCAGATTTGAGAAAAATGAATAAAGATAAGAATTTTCTTCTTCTTCCCATGAATAAAAGTAATTATCAATATCTAAATGATAGAGACCAAAAAATCCAAAAGCAAAAACTAAATAACATCCCAGTCGTTTAGCAGATTTATAAGATATTTTATGACTTTGGATTCGAAATAAAGTAGGTATCATACAAAATATTGAAATAAAACCTAATAGAAGCGGTGTTTTAACCGGGATAATATTGTAACTACCTACTACATCTAGTGCAGTTTCTAATGCTAATAGATCAGCAAATAATAATCTGCTTCCTCTAAATTCATAAATGATATAGCCGATAATACCTACCAAAATCAGAATGATACAACCGATAGTACATGCTGTTTTCATGTTTCTGAATACAGCAATTAATAATAAATAGATTAATAATGCTATAAAAGTAGAGAGAAGATAACGAATTATTACTGTCTTAATAACTTCATCAAAGCCTAATTCATAGGTTCCATTTAAAAAATCCAAAGTTATACTGGTATAAAAACTTAATATGATTAAATAGAAAATATTAAGATAAAAAGTATACTTCTCTGGAATTTTAATTTGTATTAAAGTTATTATAAAACTACCTAATAATTCAAAAAGTATTACTTTACTTTCGATTGTAGTTACTTCAACTTGAGTTCTAATAAAAGCAAAATAAAGCCCTATACAACACAATACTGTGATAGCTTTAAAAATACTTTTTTTATTTACAATAACTCGAAAATTCTCCATCTACCTATACCGCACTTCTAAGAAACTTGACTTCCAGGATTTAAATCATTATCAACAGTAATTAAAGATAAGTTATCTCCATCCTGAGCTGCCAAGATCATTCCGTTTGATTCTTCACCACGAAGTTTAATTGGTTTTAAGTTAGTACATACGATTACCGATTTATCTACTAACTCTTCTGGTTTATAGTATTGAGCTATGCCAGAAACAATTTGACGAGTATGATCCCCTAAATCAATTTGTAAAATTAGTAATTTATCAGCTTTTGGATGTTTAACCGCTTCCTTTATTTTTCCAACTTTTAAATCGACTTTACTAAAATCTTCAATTGTTATATACGATTCTTTTTTTTCAGAAGATTTTTTTGAATTTTTCTCTTTTTCCTTAATTTTTTCTTCTTTTAACTCAATTCTTGGGAATAGAGCAGGATATCTTTTTACTTTCAAATTATTTGGGTAATTTCCAAATTTTTGAATGCTTTCCCAAGTCCTTTTCTCTTCAGGAACTTCTAACTGATCTAATAATTGAGTTGCTGATTCCGGAATAAATGGAACTAGTAAAACACCTAGAAAACGAAGAACTTCTGTTAGATTATATAAAACAGCTGCTAATCGCTTTTCTTTATTTTGTTTACCCAATTTCCATGGCTCTGTTTCATCAATATATTTATTAGCTCTGTTTACTAATTTCCATATATCCTCTAAAGCTCCTGACAAGTCTACTTCATCCATTTTAGAAGCTACTGATTCAGGAAGTTTTTCAGTCATATTAATTAGTTCATTGTCAATTTCCTGACTTTCTCGATCATTTGGAATAACACCATTAAAATATTTTACGGTCATAGCAACGGTTCTAGAAAGTAAATTCCCTAAATCATTAGCTAGATCAGTATTAATCTTTTTAACTAATAATTCTTCTGAATAATTACCGTCTGCTCCAGCTTTCATATCTGATAAAATGTGATATCTTAAAGCATCAACACCGTATTTTTGAGCTAATTCATTTGGATCAATAACGTTTCCAAAAGATTTACTCATTTTACCACCCTGAATTAAAATCCATCCATGACCATAAACTTTCTCAGGTAATGGTAATCCTAAAGCCATTAAAAAAATCGGCCAATAAATAGTATGGAATCGGACTATATCTTTCCCTACTAGATGAATATCAGCTGGCCAGAATTTATCCATTAAATCTTCTTTATTATTTAAATAGCCTAAGGCTGAAATATAATTCGGTAGAGCATCCATCCAGACATAAACAACGTGCTTGTCGTCAAAAGTTACTGGAACTCCCCAGTTAAAAGAAGTTCTTGAAACACATAAGTCCTGTAAACCAGGTTTTAAGAAATTATTTATCATTTCATTTTTTCTAGCTTCAGGTTGGATAAAATCAGGATGATCTTCAATATATTTTATTAATTGATCAGCATATTTGCTCATTCTAAAGAAATAGGCTTCTTCACTCGCAGTTGTAACTTCTCGGCCACAATCAGGACATTTTCCATCAATAAGTTGTGATTCAGTCCAGAAAGATTCACATGGAGTACAATAATGACCTTCATATTTTCCTTTATAAATATCACCCTGCTCATAAAGTTTTTCAAAAATACTTTGAATAGTTTTTATATGATCTTCATTAGTAGTTCGAATAAACTGATCATAATCAATATTCATCAATTCCCAGAGTTTTTTTATGCTGTTTACTTTATCATTTACAAATTCTTGTGGTTCTAAATTCGCTTCTTCTGCAGCCTTTTGAATTTTTAAACCATGTTCATCAGTACCAGTTAAAAAATAAGTATCAAAGCCCTGTAATTTTTTAAATCTTGTTAATGCGTCAGCTGCTACTGTTGTATAGGTATGCCCAATATGAAGATCACTGCTAGGATAGTATATTGGTGTAGTTATATAAAATGTATTATTATCTTTAGGCATTTTTATTTTTTATTTTAATTTGAGAATAGACATCTCTCTTTTTTAAATTTTTAGTTATTGCAATCTTTTTAATAGCTTCTTTTTCCGTTAAGCCATTATTTAAATACTCTTTTAATAGTTCTTCGATTGATTTAGAACTATCCTGATCCTTTTTTTGCGTTCCTTTATCTAGTACTATAACAAATTCACCTTTAGCCAAGTTAAGACTATAATAATCATAAAGTTCCTGTGCTGTACCAGTTAAGGTTTCTTCAAATTTCTTAGTTATTTCCCTGGAAATAGATAATTTTCTATTCGGATCTTTATTTTTTATAGCTTCTAAAGTCTTTTTAAGCTGATGAGGACTTTCATAAATAATAGCTGTATTTGGACAATTTAGAGCTTCTTCAATAAATTCTCTTCGTTTTTTCTTATCTTTATCTGGAAATCCAAAAAAAGTAAAACGATTTGTATCTAAACCGGAAAGTTGTAAAGCGGATAATGCTGCATTAGCACCAGGAATTACTTCTACTGGAATCTCTCGTTTCCTACATTCACTAACTAAAATGCTACCAGGATCTGAAATAAGAGGAAGTCCAGCATCCGAAATTAGAGCAATTTCTTCTCCCTCTATTAATCTCTTTAAAATCTTTTCCAGATTCTCTTTTTCGTTAAACTTATGATAAGCTTCAAGATGATTAGTTATTTCATAATGATTTAATAATTTTATCGATTGTCTGGTATCTTCACATAAAATAATATCAGCTTCCTTTAGAATTCTAAGAGCTCTTAAAGTGATATCTTCAAGATTTCCAATAGGAGTGGCAACCAGATATAATTTTCCTTTTTTATTCATCAAATAAATGCCTTGCTACATAAACTCCGTTCGCAGAAGCTTGAATTAAACCTCTTGTAATACCAGCACCATCTCCTAAAGTAAAAAGATTTTTAACACTAGTCTGAAAATGATCATCCACTTTAATTTTATTTGAATAAAATTTGACTTCTATGCCATGTAAAAGCGTTTCATCTGAAGTAAGACCAGGAGTTACTTTATCTAAAGCTTCTAACATCTCTATTATATCCGTCATAATACGATAAGGTAATACTAAGCCTAAGTCACCTGGAATAGCATCTTTTAAAGTTGGTGTTATATTATTTCGATACAGTCTTTCTTCAGTAGTTCTTCTTCCCCGAATAAAATCCCCATATCGTTGTACAAGAATTTTATTTCCAGTTATCATATTTCCTAGATTAGCTATATGTTTTCCATATTCAATAGGTGAATTAAATGGTTCAGTGAATCCTTTCGAGACCAGTAAAGCAAAATTTGTATTATCAGTTTTAGCAGAACTATCTTTATAAGAATGACCATTAACTACTGCTAATTCATCATAATATTCTGATGTAACTTCTCCTCCTGGATTAGAGCAAAAAGTTCTAACTTTATCATCAAAAGTTGGAGTATAGTATATTAGCTTTCCTTCATATAAAGCATCATTTATTTCTTCCATGACTTCATTTCGGGTTTCTACTCTAACTCCAATATCCACTTTTCCAACGGTTCTTTCAATATTATGTTTATGACAAAGTTGTTCTAACCAGTCACTTCCTTCTCTTCCAACTGAAACAATAATACGATCCGCAAAGTAATCCCCTAATTGAGTTGAAACACCTAACGCTTCGTTATTTTCTATGATAATATCTTCAACAGACGTATTGAAGAAAATTTGGATGTTATCCTGATTCATTAGATAATCTTGAATCTTTTTATAAATCTTTTCTCCAACTTCAGTTCCCATATGTCTAACCGGGCACTCAACCAGTTTTAAATTTGATCGGATTGCTTTTTTTCGAATTCTCTCAATAGCTTCTTTATTATCTATTCCATAAATATGAGGATCAGCTCCATATTTTAAATAAATATCGTCAGTGTATTTAATTAAATCAACTGTTTCATCATACCCTATATGTTCAGGCAGTTCACCACCTACTTCTGGAGCTAGAGATAATTTTCCATCAGAAAAAGCACCTGCACCAGCAAATCCTGTTGTTATACTACAAGGTTTACAATGAGCGCATTTTCCAGTTAAACGCTTAGGACATTTTCTTAAGCCGATAGGATTTCCTTTTTCAAATATTAAAATATTTTTATCCGGCTGTTTATCTAATAATTCTAAAGCTGTAAAAATTCCTGATGGTCCAGCTCCGACAATAATAACATCAGATTTCATTTCAAATTTTCTAGATAATTTTAATTGAATAAATTGAATTTAAGAAGCTTCCTCATCCTCTTCTCCAGAATAATTAGAAAACTTAGCAAATTTCGCTAGCCAACTTAAATTGATTTTTCCAGTAGGTCCATTTCGATGTTTAGCAATATTAAGTTCAGCTACATAAGGACTTTTTTCAGAATCATAATAGGACTCACGAAACAAAAACATTACAATATCAGCATCCTGTTCTATGGATCCGGAATCTCTTAAATCACTTAATATTGGTCTTTTATCCTGTCGACCTTCAGGACCACGCGCTAACTGACTTAAACAGATAACCGGACATTTCATTTCTCTGGCTAACTGTTTTAAATTTCTAGAAATTTCAGAAATTTCATTTTGTCTATTTTCAGTTCGACGAGTTCCCCTCATTAATTGCATATAGTCAATTATAATTAAATCTATTCCATCTTCTAGTTTATTTTTGCGACAGATACTGCTAATGTCTGGAACAGTTAAGCCAGGAAAATCACTTATTTTAATATTACTTCTAGCTATATTTTCTGTTGACTGAATTAAAGCGTTCCATTTCTTTGTTGTTAAGTTTCCAGATTTAATGTCTTCAGCTTCAACTAAAGATTCAGATAAAATCATTCTTCTAGCCAATTGTTCACTGCTCATTTCAAGTGAAAAAATTAATACTTTCTTATTATTATTTAATGCGGCATTAATTGCTATATTAAGTGCTAAAGCTGTTTTTCCCATCGACGGCCTTGCAGCTAATATAATTAAATCTGATTTTTGAAAACCATTTGTTATTTTATCTAAATCCACAAATCCAGAAGGAATACCAGTTAACTTACCTCTATTTTCAATGGTTTTATTAATATCAGCTAATGAATCCAAAGCAATATCATTAATATCACGAAGATTACGTTGATCTGTTTCTGAATGTGATAAATTATAAATTTTTGTTTCGGCTTCAGTAAGTAAATCGTCTACATTTTCATGATGATTATAAGCTGCCTCTGTTATTTCATTTGAAGCCTGAATAAGAGATCGGGTAATACTTAAATCTTTTATTATTTTTGAATATTCTTTTACATTAAAAGTTGTTGCTTTTCGCATTAATTCAAAAATATATTCTGGACCTCCTGCTTTTTGTAATGAACCTTTACTTTCCAAAACATTCGTAAGCGTAGTTAAATCAATCGCTTCTTCATTGTTATGTAAGGTTTCAATAGCAGAAAAGATTTCTCTATTTTTCGGGTAATAAAAATCATCTGCCGTTAAATTATAATCACTATTAAATGAATTTGGATTAATAATAAAACAACCAAGAAGAGATTCTTCTGCTTCCTGGCTATGAGGCGGGACTCTTTGAGGCATAAAAGCTCCTTAGCAATAAAAAAGCGCCTATAAAACAGACGCTTCTATTATTTTTCAACAACATTAACTTTTAAGGTTGCTTCAATTTCTGGATATGGTTTTACAGTAACTTCATGAACTCCTAATGTTCTTAACGGCTCTTTTAATACAATTTTCTTTTTATCTACACTAATATCTTTTTCATTTTTTAAATTATCAACTATATCTCGAGTCGTTATACTACCAAACAGTTTACCAGTTTCACCAGCTTTTGCTGGAATTTCCAGTTCTGTTTCATTTAGAATTTCAGCAAGCTTTTCAGCTGCTTCTTTATTGGCGGCATTTATCTTGGCCTGTTCTGTTTTAATTTCCTCTATTTTTTCCAGATTTTCTTTAGTTCCTGGAATAGCTCTATTCTTTTTTAATAAATAGTTATTGGCATACCCTCTCTTAACATCAACTACATCCCCAGGTATTCCCAAGTTTGGTATTTCTTCAAGCAATATTATCTTCAATTTCAGAATCCCTTTCTATGAAATATTTGTTTATTTGATTTAATAAGATATCTTTTGATTCAATCAAATCATTTGTTTCTTTAAGCTGAGCACCAGCCATATTAAAATGACCTCCTCCACCTAAATTTTCAAGAATAATCTGAACATTGATATCTTTTCTACTACGTCCCGAAATGCTTATTTCATTTTGAGATTTTAAAATAACAAAACTTGCTTTTATATTCTT
>CANQNI010000043.1 GCA_947625175.1 uncultured Eubacteriaceae bacterium
TCATAGCGTTAAAACAGAGCTTTCAATAGGAATACGTCTCCCTCAAGAAAGCTCATTTATTATACTAACTTGAAATTACTGTGTCAAGTGGTTTTTTAAAGAAAATTTAAATTATTTTACTTTTAAAAACTTGGATATTGGCTTATAAATTATATAAGTCAATATTGAATTTATTGATACCTTTATTAAATTGAAAGGAATGATAATTGGAATGAGCATTTGTAAAACTGACTCGATAGGAGTTCCTAAAAAAATAGGGGTAAAAATGACATTCCAAATAACCATTGAAACAGTCATTGTAAGTGAACCGGCAATTAAAGCAATAATTGCTCCTCGTTTTGTGTGATTACGCTGATAAATAAAACCAGCTACCAATACATAACTTCCAGTTGCAAATAAGTGCATTAGGATTCCTATTATACCACTTTGAGAGCTTACCGTCAATCCTTGAATAATACAGGTAATTAAAGTTAAAACAAAACCTAAAACAGGACCATATAGAAAAGTACCAATAAAAATAGGAATATCAGCAGGATCATATTCTAAGAAAGGTGCTGCTGGAAAAATTGGAAAGTGAATGGTAGCAACTAATAAAATAGAAATAGCCGCTAAGACAGCCATTCTTGTAATGATTTTAGTACTCATTAAACCTCCTAGGCTGTCCAAGGCAAAAAAGAAAAGTTTCTTTCATCCGGACTTTTACCGTTGGTATTGGATTTTCACCAATTCAACCACTATATGTGGCTCGAAGACTTAATTCACTTCCAGTTGGGAATTCCACCCAGCCCTGAAACAGTTTAAAAAATTAATAAATAAATGCATTTACCTGAACATATTAAACTTATTTAAAAGGATAAATACAATTATTGTCGCTATTATAGTTATGATAAAAACAAAATAAAAATGTGGAAAAGGCAATCCAGTTACATTCATACCATAAAAACTGGCTATCATAGTTGGGATAGACATTAATATTGTAATAGCCGTTAGAACTTTCATTACAATATTTAGGTTATTAGAAATAATTGAAGCAAAAGCATCCATAGTTCCACTTAAAATATTACTGTATATATTACACATGGAGATTGCTTGATCAATTTCTATTAAAATATCTTCTAATAACTCTGAATCATCTTCATATAATTTTAAAACTCGTCCACGTTCAAGCTTTTCTATTACTAACTGATTTGATTTAAGAGCAGTTGAAAAATAAACAGTTGATTTTTCTAAATCTAACATTTGAAATAACTGATTATTATCTAAGGATACATGTAATTTAGCTTCCACCTGGTTAGATTTTCTATTAATAGTTCTTAAATAATTTATAAAGCTAGTAATAATACTATAAATAATCTGTAATATGAATCTTGTTTTTAAATTTGTAAAAACGTGTTTTATTCTTCCATTAATGAGATTATTTAATTCAGGAGTTTTTTCCAAACAAACTGTAATAACACATACCTGAGTTTCAATAATTCCAATAGGAATAGTTTCATATATTAAAGTATCTTCATTATCTGCTGGTTTAGGTAAATTAACAGTAATAAGTGAGCAATCAGCTTCTTCATCCTGTTCAACACGGGACGTTTCCTGTTTATCTAGAGCAGCTCTTAGAAAGTCTTCTTCAACATTAAAATTAGTTGAAATTGTTTCTATTTCTTCATCATTTGGATCTATAATTCGAATCCAACAATTCTGCTCAAATTTTTCTATTTCCTTAACCTGACCTTCTATTGTCTTATATATTTGAATCAAATTTAGACCTCCTCTAGAGCGGTCTATTGAAGAGACCGCTGATTTTCTTTAAATTAATCTCATTAGGGCCATCTTCCATATTTAATTCTCCTTTTTTTAATATTGGTATAAAATATTAATGACAATATAAATTTAAGGCTTTATATTACCAATGTTGTCATACAATTATTAATTGTAACATGGATTAATTAATTTATTGATAGGAATTATTTAACAAAATAATGAAAAAAACAATTTCTATTTTTATTGCAACTTTTTTATCTATACCAGCTGTATTGTTAATTTGTGTTGCTTGTGCCTTTTTATCAGCATTTATTTATAATCAAAGAATTGAAACCTTTAAAACAAATGTTACTAACTTAGAATATTATATTGAATCAACCTATGAAGACCAAATAGTTAGTATTGAAGATACTATCCATTCTCCTATTGTCAGTAGTTTTGTTTTAGATCCTACTAATGAAGTTAAAAGAGATCAGGCAAGAGGTTTATTATTTAATACTTTTACTGTTGAAGACTCAGCTTTAGAAATTGGAATAGTTTCTCTTGACGGTAATGTTCTTTTAAGTAGTTCTAATTCAATTATAGAACCAAATCAATCTGAAACAGTAGTCTTTAAAAAAGTTATAGAAACTAATAAACCATACTGTACTATGCGTTTTTATGAAAATTATCCAATACTCAAGATAGGGTATCCAATTTTTTCAGGTAATAATTTAGTGGGAGTTTATTTAAGATATACACCTCTGAATTATATAAATTACTTTGCTCGGAATTTGAGTGTAGAGTCAGAAGATATCTATTTAATGACAAAGGATAATTCAGGAATTATTTTTAATTCTAATGGTGAAAATCATTTTGTTAATCCTGCAGATGCTCAAAAAGAAGGTTTATCTTCAGATTTAGAAAAATTAGATGATATTTTAAAGTCTGCTCAGAGTGAAGATGAAGGAACAGTTAATTTCTATTTAAATAATCAAAATATCATCGGTTATTACAAGATTATTTCTGACCTTAACTGGATTTGTATGATCTGTCAGCCTAGAGCTATTATTTTATACGATTTAAATCTTTTCCAGCTAATTACTTTAATAGTTACATTTGCCTTTATCTTTGTTATTAATTTTGGTGTTAAAAGATTTTTTAGTAAATATATTAATATTCTTACTAATATGAGTAATCAAATGAAGGATTTTCTCAATGGAAATAAATTTAATTATATTGATTTAGAAGATCAACCTGAACCATTATTACCTATAGCAGAAGATATTAATAAACTCTTTGAAAAATCTGCTCAACTTGATACAACCAATAAAGAGTTATCACAACAACTAGATTCATTATTGACCAGAGATCCTATTACCAATCTTTTAAATAATAAAGCTTTATATCAAGCCATTGATGAAAATTTTGGTAAAAATGAAAATCAAGTATTAATAATGTTTAATACAGGTGTTTATGAAGATTTAAGCAATACCTTTGGTAATAGTATTGTTAATCGCTTATTTGAAATTATTACAGATGTTATAAAAGAAATAGAAGATGAAAACTTCTATTCCTCTAGGATTGCTCAAGATAATTTTGTTATTTTTGTTAATAGTTTTGAAAACCTGAATTCAATTAATGAAACATTAAATGAACTTAGGGTTCGTCTTAAAGCTATTACAAAAGTAGACGATTTAGAAATAGAATTAAACCCGAATATTGTTGCTGTTTTCCGGGATGATCATCTTTTGGGAAGATCTGACTGGTTAAGATTAGCTACTGAGGTTTTAGAAGATTCGCAAACCAAAAAAGGTTCATTTACAATCTTTGATTTATCTAGCTTGAATGAATTAATTCATGAGAATCCTCAATTTATTGATAATATCTTATTAAAAGATAATAATGCTATAGAAGGTTTTTCTCAGAGCTTTACTACTGATGAATAATTCATTAATAATTAAAAAAACCTGAAGTTTAAATTTATTGGTTCGTAAGAGCCGATTAAAACTAAACTACAGGTTTTTCTTTTAAATAAAAATATATTTAAATAAGTATAAAATAGCAACAAAATACATTAAATAATTTACTTTTTTATATCTTCCAGTAATTAAGTGAAGAACGGAATAGGAAATTATCCCCAAACCTATCCCCTCAGCTATTGAATAAAATAAAGGCATCCCAATTAAACATAAGAATGAAGGAATTCCCTCTAGAGGATCAGTAAAATCTATTTGGGTAATAGACCTTATCATTAAAAATCCAACCAAAACTAAAGCTGGAGTAGTAGCCCAAACAGGAATAGCCAAAAAGATTGGAGATAGAAATAAAGATAATAAGAATAGGATAGCCGTAATCACACTGGTAAATCCAGTTCTTCCTCCTTCAGCAATTCCTAATTCACTTTCAACAAAAGTTGTAACAGCACTTGTTCCCAAACATGCTCCAACTGTAGTAGCTACAGCATCTGAAAATAAAGCTTGTTTAAGTTTAGGTAGAGAATTATTTTTATTTATATATCCTGCATTAATTGAACATCCCATTAAGGTCCCAATAGTATCGAAGAAATCTACAAATAAAAAAGCCATTATTACAATAAGAAAATCAAAAGAAAGTATGTTATTCAAGTCAAATTTCAGAAAGGTTGGTGTTAAACTATATAGCCGAAATCCACCTGAAAAATTTGGAAGTAGTGAAGTAAAGCCTTCAGCTGGATTCGGAATATATAGACCTACTAACTGACAAACGATTCCGAGAATCCAGGTTATTAAAATTCCAGCTAAAATACTTATTTTATAACCTTTTAAATATAAATATATTGTAATAAAGATACCTATAATAGCCAATAAAACCGTTAACCCTCGGGTAAACAAAGTTTCACTTGACCAGCTATAGAAAGCAACTAAAGTACTTTCATTATCAACTAGAATATTTGCATTTTTAAAACCTATCATCGTAATATAGAGACCTATTCCAACTGTTATGGACAAACGAAGGTTTCCAGGGATCATATCAAATAGTTTTTCACGTATATTGGTTAAAGTTAATAAAATAAAAATTATTCCTTCAATAAAAACAGCACCTAAAGCTTGTTGCCAGGAATATCCCATTTGTAAAACAACGGTATAAGCAAAATACGCATTAACTCCCATACCTGGAGCCAGGGCAAAAGGATAATTGGCCAGTAATGCCATAATAAGAGTTCCGATAAAAGCTGAAAGTGCTGTAGCAGTGAAAACTGCTCCACTATCCATTCCTGTTTCTGATAAGATAGCTGGATTTACAGCTAGAATATAGGCCATACCAATAAATGTTGTTAAACCAGCTAAAATTTCAGTTCGAAAATTAGTCTTATTTTCTTTAAATTTAAAAAAAGAAGCTACTTTATCTAACAATTTATTTCCCTAATCTAAAATTGGATATTTACTTTTATCTTCTTCAGTAATTTCTCTAATGACTCGACAAGGATTTCCAGCCGCCACAACATTATCAGGAATATCTTTATTAACAATACTTCCAGCACCAATAACCGTATTACTTCCTATAGTAACTCCTGGAAGAACCGCCACATTAGCACCAATCCAAACATTATTTCCAACTGAAATAGGTAAAGCTATTTCAAGACCCTGATTACGTTGCTTAACATCAATAGGATGACCTGCAGTGGAAAAAATACAATTAGGAGCAATAAAAACATAATCACCAAAAGTTACTTTAGCTCCATCTAGAATAGTACAGTTACAATTTGAATAAAAATAATTTCCTAAAGAAATATTAAAACCATAATCACAATGAAAAGGAGCAACTATTTCGAAATTTTCACTTGTTTTACCAATCAGTTGTTTAATGATTTCCTTTTGTTTTTCAGTTTCGTTTGGTCTACACTGATTAAAGTCATAACATAATTCTTGAGCTTCTAATCTTTTCTTAATTATTTCTTTATCATAATTAGCATCATAAAGAAAACCAGCTTGACCTTTTTCCCATTCTGTCATTTTATTCTTTCTTAATAAATAAAAATAAAAGACGCCAAGCAAAACAATTATTGTTATACTCGGCGTTTGAGCTATTTAATTAGCAGAGTGTCACGTTCTAATACTTGTAAAGCTGGATCAGCTTGAGTTAAATCAATTACCTTTTGTTCATCCTCATCCTTAACTTTAAATATAATAATAGCGTTTGAAGTATTCTGAGGTAAAAAAGAATAGGCGTATTCAATATCAATATTTGCATCAGCTAATAGATCAGTTAATTTACTTAATCCACCTGGTTTGTCTGGAATTTCAACAGCCATAACATTAGTTTCATTAGCCATAATCTTAGCATTTTTAAGTGCTTCAAGACCTTTATCTGTATCCTGTAAAATTAGACGCATTATTCCATAATCTGCAGTTTCAGCAATAGTAAGAGAACGAATATTTATATCCGCATCTTTTAAAGTCTTTAAAACATGAGCCAAACGACCACTATCGTTTTGAATAAAAACTGAAATTTGTCTTATCATTTTAAATCACCTATATTTTTCTTCGATCATCTACACGTACTGCCTTACCTTCACTACGTGGAATAGTACCAGGTTCTACTAAAACAATATGGGCATTTAAACCAGTAATACTATGGATATTATGTTTAATTTTCTTTTCTATTTCCTCTAATTCTCTAACTGTATTAAGTTTTAATGAATCGCCTAATTCAACTCTGACTTCAAGAGTATCCAAAGCACCTTTTCTATCAACAATAATTAAATAATGAGGTTCTACTTCTCCTGCTCGAAGTAGAGCTTCTTCTATCTGACTTGGAAAGACATTAACACCACGAATAATTAACATATCATCAGTTCTTCCGTGTAGTCTATCTATTTTACGGTGCGTTCTACCACAAACACAAGGTTCGGAGATTAATCGTGTAATATCTCTTGTGCGATATCTAATGAGTGGCATTCCTTCTTTTGTAATAGTTGTAATAACTAGTTCGCCCCATTCTCCATCAGGAAGAACTTCACCTGTTTCTGGATTGATAATTTCTGGATAGAAATTATCTTCCCAAATATGAAGGCCACTATGATCACTACATTCTATAGCCACACCAGGTCCTGCTATTTCAGAAAGTCCATAAATATCGAAACATTCAATACCCAGTTTTTCTTCAATATCTTTTCTCATATTCTCAGACCAGGCTTCAGCACCATGAACCCCATATTTTAAATTAATATCATCAGGAGTAAGCCCTTTTTTTCTTAAAGATTCTCCAAGATACTGAGCATAGGAAGGTGTACAAGTTAAGTGAGTTGAACCAAAATCCTGCATCATCATTAATTGACGATCAGTATTACCACTGGAAACAGGTATAATAGAGGCACCCAATTTTTCAGCTCCATCATGAATACCAAGTCCACCGGTAAATAATCCGTAACCATAAGCATTCTGAACCACTGAATTACTATCACCACCAGCACAAACTAAAGCACGAGCTGCACATTCTGCCCACATATTTAAATCTTTTTTAGTATAACCATCAACAACAGGTTTTCCAGTAGTACCTGAAGAAGCATGAACACGTGTTATATTCTTTAATGGTTCAGCTAACAAACCGTATGGGTAATTATCTCTTAAGTCATCTTTAGTAGTAAAAGGTAACTTTTGAATATCTTCTAATTCAACAATATCAACAGGAGAAATTCCTAATTCTTGAAATTTTTTTCTATAAAATGGAACTCGTTCATAAACTTTTTCAACTACTTCTATTAAATTTTTTTTCTGTAACTCTTTGAGTTGCTCTCTCGGCATACACTCATAACTTTCGTTCCAATAATTTTCCATAATATTCCTATCTAGTTATTAATAAGTTAGCATTATATCATTTAATTTTTACTACTTTGTTTATAGCGTAGGTTACTAGTCGCAAAATTCCATATTAAAGAGAAAATTTCCATTAATATAGATCTTGAAATTACTAACCATTTAGGAATATGTTATTAACAGTTCCAACGTTCCGCCAAAACGTGTTCTAATATGGGCATCAATCATTTCTCCGAAATCTGAAGTTTATCTTCAGATCTCGGTGGCTGCAATGCTGAAGTTGCCATACTAGCATCTATAACTGTTTTCGAACTGTCATCTTCCAGAGGTTCATAGCATCATTTAATTAAAGATCATACTAAAACTTAAAAGCATTCGAAAACTTATAATTTACAAAATGGAATCAGAAAACCCCATAAATCTGCGTCCTATAATCAGGGCTGCGCTAAAATGAACATTGAGTTTTCTGAGATTGGCATATTTTTCCAAACCTATTTTAGTTGTATAGGCAGGATTTACTTTAGCAAAACCTACTGCCTGTCTATTACAGGCTCTCTCTAGTGTTTCAATAAATCTGGAATAATCAAATTTATGAATTATCTTATTATAGTATTTATTCTTATTCTTCCTCTGTTTTGCCTTGGTTCGCCTGAAATCCAGGTCTTCTACTATGACAGGTTTACCAATTTTAAAAGCCCGAATAGCTATTTGTTTACTGACATCTCTTATTTCAGCCAGAGCTGCGCCACCTGTTCCATGATAGTTAAGTTCAATTTTTTCTAAAGAACAAATATTCCCGCTGCTGTCGAGTTCTACCACCGCCAGGAACCCATCATTATAATCAATTGATAATACCCCTCTCGCAGGATCCGTCTTAGGTTTGATATCATCCGTATCGAAAATAATCTGAAGATACCATTTCCCGTTTTCTCTCTTGTGAAAGCGGTAGCTTATTGGTCGCTTCCCTTCCTCTTTAGTTGGAGCGCTTAGATAATATCTTAACAGATCCGCACAATAACGAATCCGAATCCCTTTAACTTCAATCGTCTTAGGTTTACCTTCTTCTCTAAAAGGAAGATCCAGTAAAAGCTTCATGGAAAACTTTCCATCCTCCTGAGCCGTTAATTGCACGATCTGATTACAATTCTTTTCATCAATCCTTCCAATATAGAAGATATTATGATTAAGAGAGAAATAATGTTTTTCCTTCCAGTCATCAAAATCTGAATAACCTGATACTTCAAGATGGAACTGAGCTTTAAAATTTCTTTTGCTACCGTAAGTTAGCGGAATATGACCACTTTTAATCTGTCGCTCAAGCTTTTCCTTTCTGGTTTTGAGCCGCTCAAGCTTTCCCTTCCACTCATGGAGGGCCTTTTTCCTCTTTCTTAATTCAGTCAACTGCTTAGGGGTGATTTTATTCCTTCTAGCTAGGTCTTTTAATTCCCCGACTCTTCTCTCAATAGATTGGCTATCGCTCTCTAAGACTCTAATCTTTTGAGTAAGCTCCTTTTGTTCTTCTTTCTTGAGCTCAAGAAGAGCGTTATGTCTACCTTTCTCAGAACGGACGATTGAATTGGCAGTTCTGGTTAGGATATTGTAATGTCTTTTGATATACTTAGTGTATTCGGGATAGCTCTCATACTTACTCAAAAAGCATTCCGAATTAATATCATCAAACACTCTACGGCTGATCCTTTGGAATAGTTTAACATCCTCATCCAGATAGTTGTAGAGTTTTTCTGTTTCTGGAAGCAGGGCTTCAACGGTCATTTCCATATCTTTTTTTCTTTTTCTCCTCTATGTTTTTCTCAGCAGTTTTTAACAGCTTTTTTTGTTCTTCATAACCACGAAGCCGATAATATTTTCCAGTAAAGGAGGCTACAAGACTCATGAAATCCTGCATTAATTCTTCAGTCAGACTCTTATCATTTTCATCAAAAGCGTAGACTACCTTAACGCCATAAGAGTCAAAGAGTTCCACCAGGTAGCGGTTTCCAAAACGACTTAATCGATCTTTCTGGGTTACACGAATCGTATCAATCTTTCCTTCCTTGGCTAATTTAATCAGTCGGTTCAGACCTCTTCGGTTTTCATTTAACCCGCTTGCCCCATCTTTTATTTCATAGTCAGCTTCACCATACTTATCCTTAAGTCTTTCAAGCTGGTTTTGCATTAATTTTTTATTTCCATCGCTGCTTCTAGCATAATGGGCTGTGCCTTTTTCTTCAGCTCTCATTGGTTGACCAATAATGGCCAGAATTTCCTCTTTACTATAGAGCGTTTGACCACCCGGAGTCCTGAAGGCAGTTAATTTACCTGCATCTCGCCATCTTCTAACTGTTTGAGGCGTAACCCGAAGCATATGAGCTGCTTCACCTACTGTTACTCGTTCTGAATATTCTATTTTCATTATTTTATTATAGAATATTATTACAGTTAATGCTATTATTTCTATAAAATAAATTTAAACTACCCTTCAAAGGTTGCAGTAATTTACAAACAATTAATTTTAATCAAAATCTTAGAGAAATTGATGATGAAGTTTTTGCTTATTGTAACAGCTTAGAAAGTGTTTTTATTCCTGGAAGTGTAGATAAATTTATTATAAAAAGGAAGAATAAGCTATTTTAGAAAACAAAATTAAAAATTAAAGTAGCTATTTTATTAAAGGCAGTTAAAATATTAATTAAAGAAAACTATTTATAGCATAACAAAGGATCAAGCAATGGAAACAACGGTCAAAGTTAAACTAAGAGACGGTGAACTTACCG
>CANQNI010000044.1 GCA_947625175.1 uncultured Eubacteriaceae bacterium
GAAGTTCAAATCTTCTCACTCCGACCATTTCTATTTCTCGGGTAATTTTATTAATATTTAAGCGAATTTAACAAGTATATTATAATCATCACTTCTTATTTTATCTAAATTTGTCCATGATTTCAAATAAATTGTAATTCATTAGTAACGTATTGTTGTTCAAATGATTCAGCTTTGAATTTTCAATCCATGCATAGGTTATTTTCCAGATAAGGAATCGAAAGAACTACAAGATAGTTGGTTGTTTTGAAATAGGAATAATTTCAATTTTATTGATTTGCCCTTATTAAGTATTTCTCCTATTGAAATTCTGAAATGTTTTCCAATTCTTTCTTTTCATAATAGTTCATTTATATTCTATTTGAATTCTAATTATTCTATTAGAAATTCTATTCTTTATAATAAATTCTAATAGAATTCTTTAAAATAATTAGAAAATAGAATTAAAAATTGGAATTATTTTGTTTCAAAAAGGTAAATTTATGGGAAAGTATGGAACAGAAAATAGACATTTGAAATTTAAAAGTGAATATATCAAAAAAGCATTAAAGGTAATTAATTCTCAAGAAAAATGTATTCAAGATTATTAAAATAAAGAAACACTTTAATTAACTCTTAGTTAAATAACCATATTTAACCAGTTTAGAATCTTTTGATCAATTAGAGGTTAAAAAGTTAAAGGAGAGGGTCTGGTCTAAAACAATCTACCTTTTATTATGCCTTAAATTTTCTCTTGGAAAAAAATTAATTCAGGTTTTAAATAAAAGCAGTAGAAAAAAATCCTATCAATTAACAGAACAAACCCGGAAATTATTAACTGAATAAAATCTAAACTTATGTTAATTAATATAGGTTCTATTTCTTAAATACATTAATTTTGGGTAAATCTTTATTGATAAGCTAAAATTGTGTCGGAAAAGAGATGGAACTTAATACTTTAAAAAATAACTTTAAACCTGATGAAATTTTATCCGGTCATTTTGGAGTTGAAAGAGAAGGACTTCGTGTAAAACCGGACGGATATCTAGCTCGAACTAAACACCCTAAAATCTTTGGATCAAAACTTGAAAATCCATATATAACTACAGACTTTTCTGAAAGTCAGGTTGAAGTAGTAACCCCTCCCTACACTACTATTAAACGAACGGTAGATGTTCTAGAAAGTTTAGTCGATATTGTTAATAATGAAATAAGAAAAGATGGCGAATTGCTTTGGCCGGGTTCTATGCCGTGTATAGCTCCTGGAGATATTCCAGTTGCTGAATATAAAGATGGTGAATCTAGTAACGAAGAACATCAGTATCGATTAGGACTTATAAAAAAATATGGTGGATTAAAGCAATTATTAACCGGAATCCATTTTAACTTTTCCTTTACAGATAAATTCCTTGAAAAACTTCGTAAATTAACAGATCCAAATCTAACTCTACAAGAATTTAAAAATAAAGTTTATCTAAAAATAGCCCGAAATTATTTAAGATTCCACTGGCTTGTTATTTATCTAACAGGTTGTTCTGCTTCAATGCATAACAGTTATGATTGTGTTAATGAAGATTTTATTGTTCGAGATGAGAAAGATAGTCTTATAATGAAAAATGGACCATCTCTTAGAAATTCTGCCTGTGGCTATAAAAATCTGATTGACTTGTATCCGCGAATGGATAGTCTAAATCATTATATTGAAGATGTCCAGAGTTTCGTTGATAATGATATTCTATCTAAACCAAAAGAACTTTATACTCAAGTTAGGCTAAAAGCTGGAGACAAAAAAGATATGTTAGGTTCTTTAGAAAGATCTGGAATACAATATCTGGAATTTAGAACCTTAGATTTAAATCTGTTCTCAAAATCTGGTGTAAACTACCGTGATTTAAGTTTTATTCAGTTGTTAGCTATTTATAGTTTACTTAAAGATGAGAAAGAAATTGAAAACGATATCTGGCAGAGGGAAGCAGTAGATAATGCCAAGAAAACTGCTGTTCAGGGACTTTTCACCGATTTAGAATTACAAAGAGATGGACAAAGTATAACTCTTAGGGACTGGGCTGATGAGATCTTTACTGAACTGGAAGAAATAAATAGTGAATTAAATCTAAATATGGATGATATTCTCTATGAAATGAAGATGCGGGTTCATTATCCTACTACAACTTATGCCGCTACCATGGCTAATATCGTCAAGGATAAAGGATACGTAGATGCTATGATGCATTTTGCAAAACGTTATTCTGATAATAGTCACAGATTCAGATATTTACTAAACGGCTATGAAAATTATGAACTCTCTACCCAGATTCTTCTAAAAGAAGCCATTACCCGGGGCGTTAAAATTGAAGAAATAGATCCTAATGATAATTTTATTGCTCTAGAAGGAAATGGAAAAAAGACTTATATTAAACAGGCGACAAAGACTGAAGCTGATAATTATGCTACAGTTTTAGCCATGGAAAATAAAGTTGTGACTAAGAAAATTCTGGAAGATAAAGGGATTAGAGTTCCTAAAGGGGATGAATATCAATCTATTGAAGACTTTAAATTAGATGCTAATTACTTTGTTAATGAACCAATTGTAATTAAGCCTAAATCTACTAACTTTGGATTAGGGATCTTTATTTTTGACAATGGAAGTTCAGAAGAAGATTTAATAACGGCTGCGCAGGAAGCCTTTGAATACGATAAAACTATATTGGTCGAAGAATTTTTAAAGGGTCAAGAATATCGTTTCCTAATTATTGGAGGAAAATGTGTTTCCATTCTAAAACGAATCCCAGCAAACGTTGAAGGGGATGGAGTTCATACTATAGAAGAACTTATTAAAATAAAGAATAAGCATCCTTTTAGAGGATTTGGTTATTCAGCTCCCATGAAAAAGATTCAGATTGATGAACAGACTATTTTATATTTAAAGAATCAGGGACTTAACCTGGAATCTATCCCGGAACAAAATCAGTTAGTATTTTTAAGAGGAAATTCTAATATTTCAACTGGTGGGGATAGTATCGATATAACTGACGAAGTTCTAGATAAATATAAAGTTATAGCTGAAGAAGCTGCTGCCGCAATTGGTGCTGTATTTTGTGGAGTTGATTTAATAGTTGAAGATATCAACGATCCAGATTCTGAATTTGGTATCATAGAACTTAATTTTAATCCGAGTACTGATATGCATGCTTTTCCAATGGAAGGAAAAGAAAGAAAAACTGGAGCCTATATAATGAGCGCATTAGGATTAATCGAGGAAGATCTTGATAGTATAGAAGCTCAGGAAAAACTCTTCGATAGTTTTGATGATTATATTGTTGAAAATCAGATTGATTAATATGAATATTGTTAATATTTTATTTATTGGAGTCTATTTACTCTGTTCAGTTGGAGGTTTAACTTTAGTTAAAGTCGGGGCTGGTCACAATAGCTTTTCACTTAATCCAAGTTTTTTTAATTTGCAGTTATCTTATTTAACTGTAATTGGACTTATACTTTATATTTTTAGTTTTTTAATGTGGATTGTTATTGTAGGACGGTTTAATCTGTCCTATATCCAACCGCTTACTACTGGATTAAGTTATATCTTAATAATTGCAGCTTCAATATTTATTTTAAGAGAGGTTATAACCCCTTTTCAATGGGCGGGTCTGGTCTTTATACTAATTGGAGTTGTTTTAATGAATATTGGACATTAACATGACGCATACTTTTGTAATTCCTGTATTTGGAGAGTCAGAATACTTAAGAGATTGCATTAAATCTTTAAAAAAACAAACTGTTCCTAGTAATATTATTTTAACTTCAGCAAATGAAACAGAATTCTTAAAAAATATAAGTAAAGAATTTAATGTTCCTTATTATATAAATAAGGATGGTAATCAGATTGGAAAAGACTGGAATTATGCTCTAGAAAAAGCTGATACAGATTTGGTTACTATAGCACATCAAGACGATGTTTATTTAAATAACTATTTGGAACAGATCCTAAGTAAAGTTGAATCTAATCCTGATTCAGTAATTTATTTTACGGATTATCATGAAATAAGAGATGATAAAGTAGTTAGGGATAATTTAAATTTAAAAATTAAGAAGTTACTGCTAACTCCTCAAAAATTATTTCCTTCCAAGTTTAGTCAGAATTTTGCGATTATGTTAGGAAGTGCTATCTGTTGTCCAGCAGTTACTTACAATAAATCAATTTTAGGGGATTATAAATTTAATGAAACACTGAAATCTAACCTTGACTGGATGGCTTGGGTAGATTTTCATAAATCGGGTCAAAATTTTTCCTATATTCCAAAAGCGTTAATGTTACATCGTATTCATGCAGGAAGTGAAACGAGTAATCAGATTAAGGAAAGTAACCGACAGAATGAAGATTTGATTGTTCTAAAACGTTTTTGGCCAAAAGGAATTGCACAGTTTATAGAATATTTTTATAAAAAAAGTGAGATAAGAAATTCTAAATGAGTAAATATCGATTCAATCAAATTGTTAATACCTATGATAGTTTACCAGATGGTAGAACTAATCCAACTTCAATATTAAATTACTTTCAGGAAGTAGCTCAAAGACAAATAGAATCTTTAGGTTTAGGAGTTGAATATTTATTAGAGCATCATAGAGCCTGGGTTTTAGTTAAATATGAAATAGACTATCACAAATATCCAAAAGCTGAAGAAGAAATAATTGTAGAAACAGAACCTACAGGAATAAATAGATTTGAAGCCTATAGAGAATTTCACCTCTATTCATTAGATGGGGAAGAGCTGGTAACAGGAAGAAGTGTCTGGGTTTATATAGATACTGAATCTAAAAAAATGGTTCGAATTAATGAAGAAAAAGATTTAATGGAAGCTTTCTATAAAGATAAACCTAAAATTATTAGAATCCCGCGACTTGAACGGGTTAGCGACTTTGATCATGAAACTTCCTTTAAAATTCGATATCTGGATATTGATGTCAATTATCATGTTAATAATGTTAAATATTTATCCTGGGCCCTTGAAGTCTTACCTTTAGATATTGTTAAAAATAATGAGATAAAGAAATTAACTATTTATTTTAAAGAGCAGGCTTTTTACGGAGAAAGAGTTTTTGTTAAAGGAAAAGAAATAAATCCGCTCGAATATCGAATTAATGTAGAAAAAGAAGATGGAACTGTTCTTTCTGAATTAAAAATTGAAGGAAGAAAGATTCAGGAATCTTAAAAATAATGGCATTAAAGCTAACAGGAGTTAACAATGAAATATGATCTACAAGCTTTTTATGATGGCCTTTCTTTTGATGCATGGAAATATTTTGGAGCTCATCCATCAAAAGCAGGAACAACATTTAGAGTTTATGCACCCAATGCTGTTAAGGTAGCTGTTATAGGAGAATTCTCCGATTGGGAACCTATTTCCATGAAACAAAAGAATGAAAATGGAATCTGGTTTTGTCGAATCAAAGATGCTAAAGAAGGACAAATGTATAAATACAGAATTTATTTTCCAGATGGTAATTTCTGTGATCATACAGATCCATACGCTTTTTCAACAGAACTTAGACCTGGTAGTGCTTCTATTATAGTAAATTTAAAATTCCCATTTACAGATAAAAATTGGCTTAAGAAAAGAACGCTTAATTATAATGATCCGATGAATGTTTATGAAATGCATATTGGATCATGGCGTCGTAAAGAAGACGGAAGTTTTTATAATTATGAAGAACTTGCTGAAATATTACCAGAATATTTAAAAGAACATCATTTCACTCATGTCGAATTTATGCCATTAACTGAGTATCCGGTTGATGAATCCTGGGGTTATCAGGTTTTAGGTTATTATTCTGCCACTTCAAGATACGGAACACCTAGGCAATTACAGAAGTTAATTAATACACTTCACGAAAACGGAATAGGAATAATCCTAGATTTTGTCCCGGTTCATTTTGCTCTGGATTATTATGGCTTATCTCATTTTGATGGAACAGCACTTTATGAATATCCCCATGATGATACGGGTTATTCAGAATGGGGCACCCACAACTTTAACTTCTATCGCGGTGAAGTCCGAAGCTTCTTACAGTCAGCAGTTGATTTCTGGATTGAAAATTATCATGTTGATGGAATTAGAATGGATGCCATTAGTAATGCTTTATTCTGGCAGGGGAATAAAGACCGAGGTGTTAATGAAGGAGCTGTTAATTTTATTCAGACAATGAATAAAGGTCTTAAAGAAAGATTCCCCACTGTAATGAAAATTGCTGAGGATTCAACAAATTATCTTAAAGTAACAGCACCAGTTGAATATGACGGATTAGGCTTTGATTATAAATGGGATCTCGGTTGGATGAATGATACTCTGGAATTCTTTAAATTTGATAAGTATGACAGAGGCGGTTTTATTGCTAAGATCCAGTGGTCCATGTTTTACTTTTATAGTGAACTCTTCCTATTACCATTCTCCCATGATGAAGTGGTTCATGGAAAACAGAGTATTATCGATAAAATGATTGGAACTTATGATGAAAAATTCCAACAATCCAGAATGCTCTATTTATACATGATGACTCATCCAGGAAAAAAACTAAACTTCATGGGAAATGAAATAGCTATGTTTAGTGAATGGAGTGAACAAAAAGAATTAGACTGGATGTTACTAGATTATCCGGTTCATCAGGATTTCCTAAAATATATAACCTCGCTTAATAAATTTTATCTTGATTCACCAGCTCTTTACAAAGAAGATTATAATTCAAATAATTATAGAGGACTTGAAACCTGGCGGTATGAGGTTATCGCTTATGAGAGATGGGTCGATGATCAAAGACTTATTACAATCTTAAATTTTGGTGGTCACGATCTTAAAGATGTTCGTATTAATTATTATCAGGAAGCAACTTTAAATCCGGTATTTAAAACGCAAGATTATGTATACTTTCCAGATAATACTCCAGTAAGTACAGGTTTTATTGATCAAGAACATCCAGAAAATAGTGAATACTATTTCTTAATAGATTTACCTCCATTTGCTGGAATAGTTTTAAATTCAAAACTAACTGAAAAAGAAAAACCAAAGCCTTCTGAAAATGAAGAAAAAAAACAAAAACCTGGTCGAAAGGCTAAAAAGTAAAAATCTCCTTTGGTATACTGGAGTTCTAATAGTTCTTATAAGTTTATTTGGAATCTGTTATGGAATATGGGTTTGTTATAACGGTATTTTAATTAAAAATGTTACTGATCAGGAACTGTTAGATTTACTTAATCAAAATACTATGACTATTCAA
Organism: uncultured Eubacteriaceae bacterium; assembly: GCA_947625175.1. Classification (GTDB taxonomy): domain Bacteria; phylum Bacillota; class Clostridia; order Eubacteriales; family Eubacteriaceae; genus CANRHG01. Next base: position 7,255 of record CANQNI010000044.1, read on the forward strand.
GATGGAGTTTATGCCTTAATAGGATTTGGAACAGTTATAATTATTTACTATTTGTTCGTTTTAATTTTAGGCTTAATAGGAATCTTATTATCAGGCCACTTTTTAGTTAAACAGACTTTGTTCTGGATTACGATAGTTCTACTCTCTGTTTCAATCATCTTGGGTTTTCTGGGAATTCTAAGTTGGACTATAGCAATTATTACTATCCTGGTCTTAGCACTATTTGGTTTTGCTATTTTTAGAAAGTATAATCTTGATATAACCACTATAGAAAAAAAGAAACGCGAAAAAGAATGGTCTTAGCAAAAATCAGCCCGTCTAGCTAGACGGGCTTTTATCATATAAAATTTTCTAAAAATTCGCTCCGGCTAAGTGATGTAAACGTTTAAATCAACAAAGAATTTTCTGGTTCTTTCTTATATAAGAATTTAAATTACTTAGTATAGGCAGTTAATAAATTGGTTAATTTAGTAAGAGAAGAATACTATATGATAATTAAAGTTGATGAAAGATTGGTTTCATATTTTCAAAAGTACAAAATTCTTTAAAACCAATGGTTTTTAAAGCTTCTTTAGCTTCATCAACTTTGTCTCCAACTCGACCAGGAGTATGACTATCACTTCCAATTGTAATAATCTTACCTCCAAGATCATAATAACGCTTGAGAATACTTTTTGATGGATGAAAATCTCCTATCTTATAATGAAAACCGGATGTATTAACCTCTATTCCTTTATCATCTTTTATTGCTGTAACTAGAATTTCATCTATCAGATCGTCTATTTCTTTAGTTAAATACTCTCCCTGCAGGTCGTATCTTATCTGATGATCTAAATGTCCCAGGACATTATAATGATGATAATTTTTTGCGACGTTTAAAATTTCTGTATAATACCCAACGTGATAGTCTCTTTGACTTTTTCCTTTCTGATAATCCTGATTCCAGAATTCTAAATTATCAGCCTGATGACAGGAGTTAATAATAAAATCAAGATCATAAGTTTTATAGAGATTTTCAAAATCAGGAATAGTGGAGACCTGAATTCCGTATTCAAGTCCTTTTTTTACAGTAATCTGATTTTTGTATTTTTCTTTTAATTCTTCCAGTCTAGCTAGATATGCCGGATAATCAACATTAACTTTATTTTCTTTTAGTAATTCTTCTTTCCTGTCTTCTGGAAGTTTATCCCGATCGAAATGAACTCCATAATCAACATGTTCTGTAATACAAATTTCGTCTAGACCTTTACTGATTGCTTCCTGGATAACTTCTTCCATAGGATAATCACAATCGTCACTAAAACTGGTATGAATATGATAATCTGCTTTCATAAAGCTAATTATACTTATTAATTTTGAAATTAATAAATGATTCTGGTATAAAAATAAATAGATATAATATTAGAATTGATTTATCAATGAATCATTAATGAAAGATACAGTTTATTTATTTATTAAAGAAAGTCCTGATGTTCCAACCAGAGAAAAATACAAGACCTACCATAAATTTGGAAAAGAATTATTAACGATAGGACTAAAAGAATTGAATTGTCTTCCTAAAGATAATCTAAATCAACATTTATTAAAAAATCGATATGGAAAACCCTATTTCGATGAATCGATTCCCTTTTTTTATAATATTAGCCATTCAGATGAATTTATTATTTGTGCACTGGCTAAAAAAGAAATAGGGATAGATACTGAAATACTAGATTCTTTTAATGAAAGCATTTATAAGTTTGTTTTAACTCAAGAAGAACTTAACTATTTAAGAACATTTAAGAAAAAAGTGGATCAGGATAAAATATTTTTGAAATTCTGGACGTTAAAAGAAAGTTATATCAAACAACTTGGAAAAGGATTATCTTTTCCTGTTCAGGATATTAGTTTTAATTTAGAAGATTCGGTTAAAAGTACTGATAGGGATAAATTCTTTTATCAGTTTAATATAAGTCCTATTTCAGTAGTTTCAATTTGTTATCCGGAAGACTTTGATTTAAAGATAAGAAGAATTTAAAAAAGCGCCCAAAGGCGCTTAAATAAACTACTCTGTCAAAACTTCTGTTGGAGTTACTTCAAATTCTGCTGTTTTACCGTCTCCTTCTCCAACCTTTACATTTATTTGAAATACCTGCCAATCTTGTGGAACTTCAAACATAAAGTTTCCTGTAGTACTTTTACCAGGAGCAATTGGTGTTCCAGTATCGAACTGATCGGTTATACCGGTTAAAATGTTTTCAACAACTGTTCCATCTACCAAGCCACTAGCAGTAAAGTTGGACGGATTAAAATCTTCTTTACCATCATTTGTAACAGTAAAATTGCAGATTAATAATTGATTTCCATCTTGGGGTATATTAACATCAGTTTCTCCTGAAGGAGCTACTGAATTTAATTTAACCGTAATATCATCAGCTTTAAATTCGGATCCAACCGTGTATTTATCTCCTTCTGAAGCTATTGATCCAGAATCTTCACTTTCTTCTGTTTTGGAATCTGACTCACTACTGGTATTGCCACATCCAATACAAATAAATAATAATGATATAACTAAAAAAATTGATAAAAAGCGTTTCAACTTAATTATTTCCTCCCGAGATTAAGTTAATAATTTTATATCCAAAATTAAAGCAATTTATCTTAATAAACGATTTAAAATTACGTATTATACGATTATTTTTAGGTAAATAAGCTATCATAATGATCACAAATTTCTAATTATTTGAATTGTTTTGATCGATTGAAATGAAAATTGAATAAATAAATTTGAATAGTTTCTTGAATTAAGGTAATTTAAAGAGAAATAAAAATGGTGCGGATTAAGAGACTTGAACTCCCACATCTTGCGATACTAGATCCTAAATCTAGCGCGTCTGCCAATTCCGCCAAATCCGCACGGTGAATTATATTTTAAAAAAAATTGGCAATCTTGTCAAGAGAAATTTTTATTGACACTAAGGTAATCGCTTAAAAATTTTTTAGAGATCATAAGTAACAAATTTAAGACGATTTAATCTTCATTTTATTAAAAA
>CANQNI010000045.1 GCA_947625175.1 uncultured Eubacteriaceae bacterium
GGAATTAGACTTAATCCATTAGTTTCTTCTATTTCAAAACTCTTATCAAACAGCATTTGCATCCCAAGACATATTCCCAGTAAAGTTTTACCTTTAGAAACATTATCCTTAATCGTATTAATAAGACCTGTTTGTTCAAGTTTTTTCATAGCATCCGGAAAAGCGCCAACACCAGGTAAGACAAGTAAATCAGCTTCATTTAAATCTTTTTTAGAAGCTGTTATTTTTGGAGTAAAACCAGTTTCCTTTAGAGCAGTTTTTACATTTAGTAAATTTCCAGCTCCATAATCAATTATTGCAGCTTTCATTTCTTAAGTGGTTAATTATTCAAGTATTCCTTTAGTACTTGGAATTTTTCCTGATTCATCAACTATTTTTACAGCTTCTTTTAGAGCAAGTCCTAATCCTTTAAAAATAGATTCCATAATATGATGATTATTTCTTCCATATAAGTTTGTGATATGAAGATTTATTTTACTGTTATTAGTAAAAGCAATAAAGAATTCTTCAAATAATTCGGTTTCGCAATCACCAATAAATTCTCTATCTAAATTTACCTGGTAGACTAAATAAGAACGGCCTGATAAATCAACTACTATTCTAGACAAGGCTTCATCCATCGGCATAAAACTCCAGGAAAATCTTTGAATTCCTCTTTTTTCTCCTAAAGCTTCATAGAAAGCTTGACCCAACAAAATCCCGATATCTTCAATTACGTGGTGGTTATCTACATTATCACCTTGAGCGTTTATCTTTAAATCAAAACCACTAAAGCGTGTTAAAAGTTCTAGCATATGATCCAGAAATTTAACACTGGTTCTAATTTCACTCGTTCCGTTTCCATCGAGATTTAAAAATAATCTTATCTGAGTTTCATTAGTAACCCGCTCTTTTTCAACCTTACGCATTAATAACTTCCTCTATAATCTTAATGACTTCTTTATTTTCTTTAGGTTTTCCAATCGTTAATCGAAAGGCTTGATCATCAGGGTAATATCTGATTAAAATATCGTTATCTAAAAATTCTTTCTGAAGTTCTTTATGTTTTGGCGTTTTAAAGTATAAAAAGTTACTTTGAGATGGATAAATTACTAAATTTGGATTATCTTTAAAACGCTCATATATTTCGTCTCTCTGATTTTTAATTTCTTCAATAGCTGGTTCAAGTTCGTCTTTATTTTCTAAAACTACCTGGGCGACTTTCTGTGTTAAAGAATTTAAATTATACGGAGATTTTACTTTATACATAGCTTCAATCAGATCAACTGGTCCCACAGCAAATCCACAGCGAGTACTTGGAATTCGATAAGCTTTAGACATTGTTCGAAGAACCATTAAATTATCATAATTTTTAATGATATCTATAAATGATTCATCACTAAAATCGACATAAGCTTCATCTAAAACTACCAGAGCTGGAGCTGCTTCGAGTAATTCTTCTAAATTTCTTAAATTAATTGCTTGACCAGTTGGATTACTAGGTGAACAAATGTAAATAATTTTGGCATTGTTTCTTATAGCTTCATTAACTATACCTTCTATGTCAATTTTCTGATCTTCAGTATCTTCGACTTCAATAACTTCTGCTCCAGCAATTTCACTCCAGATTTTATACATTGCAAATCCAGGTTTATGAGTTACTACAACATCACCCGGTTCTATAAAGGTATTAGTAATAATAGATAGAATTTCATCCAATCCACTTCCAGCTATAATTTGTTCTTCTGGAATATCAACTATTTGAGAAAATGTTTTTCTCAATTCAGTAGCCATCGGATCAGGATATCTGTTATAATCCAATTCTTTTAATTGTTTACTTAATTCCTCCCTTAAATCGGATGGTAAATTATAGGGGTTTTCGTTAGCATTAAGTATAATTTTTGCTTCTTGTGGTTCCGGTTTATAAGAATCTAAATCTAAAACTACTTCTTTAATAATATTTCTTTTCATGAATTAATCTCCGATTCTAACCTGAATTGAATTTGCATGAGCATCTAATCCTTCAGACTTGGCGAACTTTTGAACTTTTTTCTGAATCCTTCCTAAGGCTTCTTTAGAATAATTAATTAAGCTGGTCTTTTTTAGAAAATCATAAACTCCAAGTGGACTTGAAAACTTGGCTGTTCCACTCGTTGGTAAGGTATGGTTAGGACCTGCAAAATAATCACCTATTGGTTCTGGAGTATTTTCTCCGATAAAAATTGCACCGGCATTTTCTATTTTATTTACATTCTCATTAGCATTTTTAATATTAAGCTCTAAATGTTCAGGTGCAATTTGATTAGCTAGATCAAAGGCTTCTTGCAAATTATTAACGATAAAAATGACACCTTTATTATTAATTGAAGTTTTGGCGATTTCCTTTCGAGAGATATTATTTTCTATTTGTTGATTAACTGAATTTAGGACCCTTTGAGCTAAGATTCTAGATTCAGTAATCAGAATTGATTGTGCCCTTTCATCATGCTCAGCCTGAGCTAAGAGATCTGCTGCTATAAAATCTGGATTGGCAGAATCGTCTGCAATTATTAAAACTTCACTGGGACCGGCTATCATATCGATATCTACATTACCAAAAACTTCTTTTTTAGCTGTTGCTACAAAAATATTACCTGGGCCAACTATTTTATTAACAGGTTTAATACTATCTGTTCCATAAGCTAAAGCAGCTATGGCATGAGCGCCACCAACTTTATAGATCTCATCTATGCCAACAATTTTAGCAGCTGCCAAGATATAAGGATTTAGTTTTCCCTGTTCATCAGGCGGACTAACCATAACAAGTCTAGAAACTCCCGCAACCTTTGCTGGAATAGAATCCATTAGAACTGTACTTGGATAAGCAGCTTTGCCTCCAGGAACATACATGCCAACTTCTTTAATTGGGGTAATTTGTTGTCCTAAGGTAATTCCTGAATCAGGTTCATAGGTCCAGGTTTTTTCTATCTGTTTTTCATGAAATTCTTTAATATTTTCAGCTGCATCTTTATAAATAGCTAAAATTTCAGGCTCTATCTGAGTAAGTGCTCTTTCAATTTCTTCGTCACTTACTTTTAAATTATCTAAATGAGCGTGATCAAACTCTTTTGTATATTCTTTTAAAGCTTTATCACCATTTTCTTTAACATTTTTTATAATATCTTTAACACTCTGTTCAATATTATTATTTTCGTTTTGATTTCTTCCTAAGACATTATCTAAATCAATGTTTTTAGAATATTCAATTATTTTCATCTTTAGTTACTTCTTCAAATCTATTTATTATAGGAAGAATTACTTCATTTTTAGTTTTTAGACTAACCTTATTAGCAATAAGTCTTGAACTAATATCAAGAATAGGTTTTTTTACAATTAAGCCGTTTTCTTTTAATGTACTTCCTGTTTCGACTATATCTACTATACAATCACTTAATCCCAAAACTGGGGCTAACTCAACTGATCCGCCAAGATAAATATACTCGGCAGGTTGATCAATAGAATCAAAATAATTTTTAGCAATATTAACGTATTTTGAAGCTACAGTTAATTTTTTATTAAATTTTATTTCAAGATCCGGATATCCAGCAATACACATTTGACATTGACCAAAATCAAGATTTAATAATTCATAAACATCAGCTGGATGTTCTAAAAGGATATCTCTTCCAACGATTCCCAGATCAGCTGTTCCTTTTTCTACATATACAGGAACATCTGGAGATTTAACTAAAAAAATTGAAACTCTGTTACTTTTATCAGTAAATACCAGTTTTCGACTATCTTTACTATAATCCGGAAATTCAAAACCTAACTGTTCTAAAACTTCAAGGGCTTTCTGGGCTACCCGTCCTTTAGCTAAGGCAATATATAAAGTCTGATTTGAATTTATGTTTTCTGCCATAAAGTTAAATTATTATCTTTTAATAAATAAAATTCACTATTTTTATAATGGGGATTTTTTAACAGACGATTAGTTACTATTTCTGGAGAATGGTTTAAAACAAACATTTCAGCACTTCGTCCATTATTTCGATAATCAGAACAAAGACTGAAAGCTTTTTCTCTTTCTTCTTCAGGATATAAAATAATAATCTTTGGATCGCTATTATCTGGAAAAAGATTATGGTTATTTAAATATTCCAGTAACAGTAAAAGATCCAGAGAGAAACCACAGGCTGGTCTATCTATTCCAAATTTAGCGGAAAGACTATCATAACGTCCTCCACTTAAAATAGATTCACCAACTCCATCAAGATAAGCTTTAAAAATAATTCCAGTATAATAACTCATTCTATTAGTAAAACCAATATCTAAATGAATATAATCTTTAGCTCCGACAGAACAAAGATAATTATAAACAGACTGTAATCTTTCTAAAACGGTTCTCATCTTGGGTGTTACTGCTAATGTTTCCATTTCTTTAAAAACATCTTCAGGTTTTCCATATAATCGTGGTAACTTTAAAATTATTTTTTTATATTCTTCAGAGATATTTTCTTTGGTTTCTAAAAATTCTTTAATATCTCCTATATTTTTATTTTCTATTAGATTAAATAGATGATCTCTTTCATTTTTATTAAGATAGAGTTCATCTAGTAAAGCGTTTATGAAACCAACATGACCTAAATCGATATGGATATTTTTAATTCCAAACAGTTCTAAACTAGCTAATGCTAAAGTTATAATCTCCCCATCACAACTTGGATCGGAATTTCCAAAATACTCAATACCAGACTGCGTAGTTTCTTTTTTTGAAGAATCCGGAGAAGAAAAATCCTTATAAATATTAGTTTGATAAGAAAATTTAACTACTTCTTCTGGATCATGATGATTAATAGCAGCTATACGGGTAATTGGTAAAGTTGCATCCGGTTTGAGTGCTAATACTTTTCCGGAGTTACTTATAAATTTAAAAAGATCATTCCGGTTTATAGCTTCATCACTGGAGTAAAATTCATAATTTTCAAAAGTTGGAATTTCAACCTGACAATAACCGTATTTTTCAAAAAGATTAGCTAATCTTTCTTCAATATACTTTAATTGGCCAAAGCCCTGATATTTTATATTTTCAAAACCATCAATTGTATAATTTGCTAACATAGTTATTTAAATTTTATCAAAATTAAGTTATTAGTGTATATACCTTTGATTATATCGATTGGAAAAGCACGAATTTAAACATTTTCAATCAGTTTAAGAAATGTTTAATTTAATTTTTACTAAATATGAATGTATAATTATTATTATGAACGCCTATTTTCTTGAATATTTAATAAGTTCTACCACTATTTTACTAGTATTAATAATAGGGGCTCTTGTTGTTGTTCTCTTAAATCAAAATTTACGTGTAAATAATTTTGAACAAAGAGTTCAGATTCTAACGCATGACAATAATATATTACAACAGGTTTTTTTAAATACAGCAACTCCCTATTTAATCGTAAATGAAAAAGGAACTATTGTTAATATAAATGACCATGCACTAAAACTTTTGCAAAAGAAAAGAGATGAGGTAGTTGGAACTTTATTTGATTCTTTTGTAGTTATTAAAAGTAGTGAAAAAGAAACTAGAAAACTTGATGAAAGTATTACTCAAGATAAAGAATATATCTTAAATTCAAATATAAGAATTGATAATCAAGTTCTTAATTGTCAATTTGTAATAACCGGAATATTACAGGGAACTGAAGCTCGTTACCTCGTTGGTATTTTTATGAATGATAGTACTGTCAGTGAATATGATATAAATCTAAGGGATCAACGTATTAATAGATTAGAAGATATGTCTGATGTAGGATTTTTTGTTTTTAATCATGAAACTAATGATATTCGCTGGTCGAGAGGAATGTATAAACTTCTGGGAATGGAAATCAACAAAACTAAACCGAGTTTAAATTTTATTTCTCAAATCAAGACGTCTAATGAAGAACTTCAAAATATTATTCTTTCAATTAAAGAAATGAAACCTTATTTTAATACGATCAAAATTAAAGGTGGAGATAATGTTATAAGATTAATAGAACTTGAACTATCTCACCAGGAAGGTATTAACCATGATAATGCTACTACTTTAGGTTTATTAAAACAGATTAATAGTATCGAAACCGTTTTAGATAATTTTTCAATTGGTGATCAGGAATCAAGTTTAATAAGTAATCCAAATTTCTTCCATGTAGCTTTACTTGATGAGAATTATAAAATTCTGGATATAAATAAATCTTTTCTTAAAGATACTCAAAGCAAAAAAGAGGATATTATTGGATTTCGCTTTGATGAAATTTTTAAAGACATTGACCTCCAAGAAGATAAGAATGCCGATTTATTGATTGTTAAATATAATAATACTGATGTTCTGGTTAAAGAGATAGATTTAGATCCTAGCTCAGATCTGCATATGTTTATTGGAATTCCTTTTAAATCAAAAGAAATAAATTTAATGTAAATGGATTCTTTAATTAATGATCCGGACGTTCAAGAAATTTTCAAAAGATTTCATGAAAGAAATTTTGAAATTTTTATTGTTGGAGGAGCCGTCCGGGATTTTTTGTTAAAAGAAACAATTGAAGATATTGATTTTACTACCAATGCCAAACCGGAAGAAATAAAAGAACTCTTTTCAGAAACCATCGATATAGGTAAACGGTTCGGAACTATTAAAGTAAAATTAAATAATCGATTTTTTGAAATAACCACTTATAGATCAGAAGATCAGTATACTGATTCCCGTCATCCTGATAAATTAAAGTTTACTAATAATTTAGAACAGGATTTATCAAGAAGAGATTTTACTATTAACGGTCTCTGTCTGGACGAAAATAATAAGATAATTGACAAATTTAATGGACTTGAAGATTTAGATAATAAAGTAATCCGAACCATTGGAAATCCAGAAGAAAGGTTTAACGAAGATCAATTAAGAAAATGGAGAGCTCTCCGTTTCGCCATAGAAAAAGATTTTAAAATAGAAAATAAAACGCTTTTAGCTATAAGTCAAAATCCAGACACCAGTAATATAAGTATTGAACGTATTAGAGAAGAATTTAATCGAATTCTATTATCTAAAAATGTTAGCAGGGCTAATTTATTGTTTAATCAAACTCAATTATTTAATCAACTACTAAAAAGAATAGGGATTAATAATAAATTTTTATTAAGTGACAACTATGTTAATCTGATTTTTCAATACTTACCGAACTTAGAAAAAGATTTAGAAATTATTTATTCAGCTCTTGTTGATCCGATGTCTTATCAAGAAGCTGAATTGTTTTTAAATAAATTAAAACTCTCTAAACAATTCATTAAAACGATTTTAAATAACAAGTTAGCTTTATCCTTTCTGGAAGAAATTTTAAATAAAAAATCCACACTCAACAAATATAACTTAAAAAAATTAATTAGTATTTCCGGAAGAAAAAAAATATTATCGCTTTTGAATTTAGCTAAAGTTAAATATCAGAAAAAAAATGAAATATTTAAAGAAAAGCAAATAGAAAATTCATTAACATTAGTTAAGAAAATTTTAGATAATAATGAACCAATATTTAGGAAAGATTTAGCTATAAATGGAAACGACTTATTAGAAAGCGGTTTTAAGGGATCTCAAATTAAAATAGTATTAAATTATTTAATGGATATGGTATTAAACTATCCAGAATTTAATAATAAGGAAAAACTAAAAGAATTAATAGATAATGTTGAATTTAACTTCTCCTTCAGTAATTAAAGAACTTCTCAATAAATATAATTTTCAATTTAGAAAACGGTTTGGTCAAAATTTTTTAATAGATTCAAATATTGTAAAAAAAATTGTAAATGCTGCTAATATAACTTCTGAGGATACAGTTATTGAAATAGGACCTGGAATAGGAACTATGACTCAGGAGTTGGCTCAACAAGCTAAGAAAGTAATTGCTGTAGAAATAGACAGAGATCTTATCGAAATTCTTAATGAAACGCTAAGCGATTTCGATAATATTGAAATAATCAATAACGATATTCTTGAAGTTGATTTAAATGAATTAAAACAAGAGAATGAAAATTTAAAAATTGTAGCAAATCTGCCCTACTATATTACAACGCCTGTTATTATGTCTCTCTTGGAATCGGATATTCCTGTTGAACAAATGAGTTTTCTAGTTCAAAAAGAAGTAGCAGATAGAATATCAGGTGAACCAGGAAATAAAGATTATGGAGCTTTATCGGTTATTGCTCAATATTATGCTGATGTTGCAAAACAGTTCGATGTTCCTGCTGGTGTTTTTATGCCAAAACCAAAAGTTGATTCAGCAACACTAATTTTTAAAAAGAAAGAACCAGAGGATAAGGAATTAAATAAAACTAATTATTTTAAAGTAGTTAAAGCAGCTTTTGCTAATCGAAGAAAAACTCTCTTAAATACTCTAAGCAATAATCTAGGTTTTAAAAAATCAAAAATAAAAGAAACATTAGAAAGTTTAAATATTAATCCTGGAGAAAGGGCAGAAAATTTATCCAGTTTAGATTTTGCTAAAATTACCAAGGCTTTGTATTCTTAATTAATTATTTATGCGACATTTTAGTTGAACGGCACAAACGGCGATCGTATTTATTGCCATTGTTATCATGATTAGTTTTCCAATTTGACCGTATTTCATTTTTATCCGACATTATTAATTATCTAATAATTAACCTGGGGATATTCCCAGGTTAATATATTTACATGTCAGCTTTTATTTCATCAAATTTATCTTTAACATCGTCAGCTGCTAAATCAATATCAGCTTCGACTTTATTAACGTCTTCTTTGACTCTATCCTTTAATGGAATACCATCTTTTTTACCATCTAGTTTTCCATCAGAAATATCTTCTTTGAAATCATCAAATTTTTCTTTAACGTCATCACCGAATTCTTCAGCTTTTTCTTTAACATCATCAGCAAATTCTTTCATTTTATCAACAAAATCAGCCATTTTACTTTCCTTTCTTTATTAAGAAAATTTAGATCTACTAATATTTTATAATAAATCTAGCGCGTGTACAAAACGGATTCACCTGTGTCCAAATTAGTCAACGTTAATTGAGAATGATTAGAGTTAAAAGCATAGTTATACCTTTTTGTTTCTCCTCCAAGTTCAGGAAGATAATCTAAAGTAATCGTTGAATCGTTCGGATTGACGGAAAATGCAGCTAGCGTTTGCCCCATTTCTTTATATTCATTATCATTTGTAAATTGAATTATCATTTGAGGATTTAACGTATCCGTCCAAGTTCCTAAAACTTCTTCCTTAGCTACGTTGACAGCTTTATTCCTTGATATCTGAACACTCATAGATGTTATTGCAAATGCTGCCAATAATGAAACTAAAGTTATTACTGTTAAAACAATATTAAAGGTTTTTCTACTCATTTTACTCAACCTACGTTAACAAAGTGAATCGTCCTCACAATATCAATATCCAAACCCAGATATTTTAATCATGAATTATATTATTTAAAAGCTTTATATTTTTACTTTTATCGCCATTAAAAATTGCTGTACCAGCGACAAAAACGTCTGCACCAGCATCTTTAACTTTTTCTATCGTTTTTGAATTAACCCCTCCATCTACCGCAACTAAGATATCATAATCTTTAGTTAATTTCTTTATTTCTTTAATTCGATCTAGAGAGTTTTCAATAAAACTTTGTCCTCCAAAGCCGGGATAGACGCTCATGACTGTAATCAAGTCAATATTATTGAGATAAGGTTTTAAAGCATCAACCGGAGTATCAGGCGAAATTACTAATCCCTTTTTAATACCAGCTTCCTCAATTAGAGCAAAACATTTTTCTATATCATCTTCTGTTTCAACATGAAAACTAATACTATCAGCTCCAGCTTCTATAAATTTAGGAATAAAAGTTTCCGGATGAACTACCATTAAATGAATATCGAAAAAAAGATCACTAACTTCCCTGAGTTGTTTAATAGGATCTGATCCAATTGAAATATTTGGAGCAAAATGTCCATCTAAAATATCTATATGAATCCAGTCAATTCCTTCATTACTTAAATCATTTAATTCCTTACCTAATTTAGTAAAATCTGCTGCTAATAAAGATGGATTCCATATTTTGTCTTTA
>CANQNI010000046.1 GCA_947625175.1 uncultured Eubacteriaceae bacterium
TGTACCCGTTAAAATCGCTTATGATGGTTTGGCTGTCATAGTGAATAATAATAATCCTGTTAATAATCTTTCTACTCAAACTATTCACGATATTTACACAGGAAAAATAACTTCCTGGAGTGAGGTGGAGTCATGAGCCAAACCATTAAAGAAAATTTAATGCGGTTTATATTTTTAGTAACTGCGCTAGTTTCTGTATTAGCTGTCCTATTGATTTGTTACTTTTTATTTATCAATGGAATTCCTGCACTAGCAAAAATAGGACTTGATAACTTCATCTTTGGGAAAGAATGGGATCCTACAAATAATATTTACGGGATCTTCCCTATGATTATAGCCAGTATTTATGTAACCGCCGGAGCTATTATTGTAGGTGTCCCTATAGGTTTATTCACAGCTGTTTACATGGCTAAATATTGTTCAAATAAAATTCACCGTTTCTTAAAGCCAGCTGTTGATCTTTTAGCAGGTATTCCTTCTATAATCTATGGATTCTTTGGTCTATCAGCTCTAGTTCCAATCATACGAAATATCTTTGGAGGAAGTGGTAAAGGAATTTTAACAGCTTCTATTATTTTAGGAATAATGATTCTTCCTACTATAATTTCAGTTTCAGAAAATGCTATTAGAGCTATTCCAGAAACTTTATATGAAGGAGCTCTTGGTCTAGGCTCAACTAAGGAGCAGGCAATATTTAAAGTAATTATCCCGGCTGCAAGTTCAGGGATTTTTGCGGGAATAGTTCTTGGTATAGGTCGTGCTATTGGTGAAACAATGGCTGTAGTTTTAATAGCTGGTAATTCAGTATCTATGCCTACCTCTCCTCTTAGTATGGTTCGAACCATGACCGCGAATATTGTACTAGAAATGGGTTATGCTACAGGTCTTCACCGGGAGGCATTAATTGCAACCGGAGTTGTTCTATTTGTATTTATTCTGATTATTAATATTTCATTAAACCTAATCAGGAGAAAGGCACTTTAATGACTTCTGAAACCTCTGTTAATTTAATTAATTCTGATCAATCAGAAAACCGGTTTAAAAATAAAACCGGATCTTTAATTTTGTATATTTTAATCCATTTAAGTAGCTTTGTTACTATTTTAATTCTGGGTATTCTATTATTCTTCATGTTAATTAGAGGTATCCCCTATATTTCTCCAAAACTTTTTGAATTTAATTATACAAAGGAAAATGTAAGTATGATGCCGGCTATTATTAATACATTAATAATAACCATAATTACTTTAGTAATAGCTATTCCAGTCGGGGTTGGTGCAGCTATTTATCTAGTTGAATATGCCAATCAGGAAAATAAATTTTTAGGTTTTATTCGCCTAACTACTGAAACACTTTCAGGAATTCCCTCTATTATTTATGGACTTTTTGGCTTTTTAATGTTTGCTATTAGTTTTCACTGGGGTTACTCCTTATTAGGTGGAGCATTAACACTAGCTATTATGATTTTACCCGTTATTATTCGAACTACTGAAGAAGCTTTAAAAAGTGTTCCAGATACTTACCGAGAGGCTTCTTTTGGACTTGGAGCTGGTAAGCTCCGAACGATCTTTTCAGTAATACTTCCTACAGCGCTTCCAGGAATTTTAAGCGGAATTATTCTTTCTATTGGAAGGATTGTTGGGGAAACAGCTGCTCTAATCTATACTTCTGGAACTACAGCTAAAGTTCCTTCTTCCATAATGGGAAGTGGTAGAACTCTAGCGGTTCATATGTATACCTTACTTTCAGAAGGACTTTATATGGATCAGGCCTATGCTACCGGTGTAGTTCTTATAATTATTGTTTTATTAATTAATTTAAGTTCTGAGTTTATTGTCAAAATTCTTTCAGGAACCCAAGATGAATGATATCCCAAAAATAAAAGTAAAAGATGCTAATCTCTGGTATGGTGATTTTCATGCGCTTAAAGACATTAACCTGGATTTTTATGAAAATCAAATAACAGCTATGATTGGACCTTCAGGTTGTGGCAAGTCTACTTTACTTAAGTCGTTAAACCGCATGAATGATTTAGTAGATGGATGCCGGATTACAGGAGACTTTAGGCTTGATGATAAATCAATATATAATGAAATAGGAATAAATAATTTGAGAAAAAGGGTTGGTATGGTTTTTCAAAAACCAAACCCATTCCCCATGAGTATCTATGATAACATCGCCTATGGCCCCCGAACTCATGGTCTTAAGGATAAAAAGAAACTAGATGAAATAGTAGAAAAATCTTTAAAGCAGGCTGCAATCTGGGAAGATACTAAAGATCGCCTTCACAAATCTGCTTTAGGACTTTCCGGAGGTCAACAGCAACGTCTTTGTATTGCTAGAGCTTTAGCAGTAGAACCGGAAGTACTTTTAATGGATGAGCCAACTTCAGCTTTAGATCCTATTTCAACCCAACGTATTGAAGATTTGGCAGAAGAATTAAAAAAAGATTATACCATTATTATGGTTACCCATAATATGCAACAGGCAGCCCGGATTTCAGATAAAACTGCATTCTTTCTATTAGGAGAAGTCGTTGAATATGATGACACACAGAAAATTTTAACAAAACCAAGTGATAAACGAACTGAAGATTATATAACTGGGAGGTTTGGTTAATGAGAGAGCATTTTCATCAACAACTTAACGAACTTGATAAGAATTTAATTAATATGGTAAAACTTTGTGAAACTTCAATTGAATTAGCTGTTTCAGTTCTATTAGATGACAAACTTGAAAAACTCAAAAAAGTAATAAATATTAGAGATCAGATTGATAATGAAGCTGATGATACTGAAGATATTTGTATGAAAATGCTAGTGAGACAACAGCCTCTAGCTCGGGATATGAATACGATAGCTTATTCACTAAAGTTAATTAGGGATATGCAAAGAATAGGAACCCAGGCAGTAGACCTTGCTATAATTGCTAAAGATATTAGTCCGGAAGAAATGAAATGTTCTAACCTAATTCGTATCATGACTAAAGATACGATTAGTATGCTTAAAGATACTGTTAAAGCCTATTTGAAAAAAGATAAAGTTTTGGCAACAGACGTCACTAATAGAGATGATAATTTAGATAATAATTATTTAAAATTAAAAAAAGAACTAAGTACTCAGATTTTCTCTAATCCGGATGAAACTAGTTCAGCAATTGATATACTAATGGTTGCTAAATACCTTGAACGAATTGGAGATCATACAGTAAATATTTCTAAATGGATAATTGAAATTTCATGATACGAATTTTTATTCTAGAAGATGACGAAAATATAAGAGAACTGGTTAGTTATACTCTAACTCAGTCTGGTTATAAAGCAGAAGGTTTTGCCAAGCCTTCTCTTTTATTTGATAGATTAAAAAATGAAAAACCAGATCTATTTTTACTGGATATAATGCTTCCGGAAATGGATGGTTTAAAAGTATTGGCAAAAATTAAAGGCCAAAATGAACTCTCTAAAATCCCAGTTATTATTCTTACAGCTAAAGTAACTGAATATGATACGGTAATCGGCTTAGATGCCGGAGCTGATGATTATATTACTAAACCTTTTGGAATGATGGAACTTTTAGCTCGTATAAATGCAGTTTTAAGAAGAACGAGAAATGATCAACCAGATAAAATAACTGTTGGAACCCTAAGAGTTTTTCCTAAAAAGCATCAGGTCTTTGTAGGATCCGAAAGAATTAAATTAACCCAAAAAGAATATCAGTTACTTATGATGCTTTTAGATAATCTAGAAATTGTCATCTCCAGAGATCAGCTTTTAAATAAGATCTGGGGATATGATTTTGATGGGGAAAATAGAACGGTAGATGTTCATGTTAGAAGTTTAAGAAAAAAGCTGGGACCAGAAGCCAGGATTATCCAGACTGAACGCGGATTTGGTTATAAAGCCGTTAATCCAGGTGATTAAATGAATAAACGAATCAATAAAACTTTATTCCTATTTTCCTCTATACTCTCTATTTTCATTATTATTCTAACTACTGGTTTAATCTACTATTATTTTTCTAATCAGCAGCTCAATGATTTAAAAACCCAGATGACTTATCTAGTTCCTGGAGTAGAAGATTCAGGTGAGAAATATTTAAAATCATTAGACGTTCCTGACAGGATAACTTTAATTAATAAGAATGGTAATGTAATTTTTGATAATTATTCAGAACAATTAGATAATCATTTAAACAGAGAGGAAGTTAAGCAGGCTATTGAAAATGGCGAAGCTGAATCTGTTAGATATTCTCAAACTCTTGGAGAAAAAACCGTTTATTATGCTAAAAAACTCAAAAGCGGGGATATTTTAAGAATTTCTACTACTAGAAGTACTATTTTTTATTTATTTACCGGCTTTCTCCAAATCTATTTAATTATTATCATAGGAATATTAATTATTTCCTATTTTATAGCAAAAGCGTTAACTAAATCTCTTGTTGAACCAATAGACAAAATAAATCCTGAAAAACCTGAACTAAACTATTCTTATCCGGAACTTAATCCATTACTGAATAAAATCTATGATCAAAATGAAGAAATTACCCAACAACTCAATAAGGTAAAAAATCAAAAAGCTGATTTTGAAACAGTAACTCATAATATGAGTGAAGGAATTATTACAATAAAAAATTCCGGAAAGTTTAAAAGTATTAATGAATCGGCACGTGAACTTTTAAGTATTAGCAATTTAAAGCCAGGTGATTTCTATAATGACCTAGAGGAATTAGATCTTGTAAAATTAATTACTTCAGCTTTAAACGGAAATAAAGAAGAATTAACCTTAACCAAGAATAATCGTATTTTAAATATTATAGCTAGTCCTATTAACGTATCAGAAAAACAAAGGGGATGTGTTCTAATTATCATTGATATTACAGAAAAAGCACAAAGAGAAAGATTAAGATCCGAATACGTCTCTAATGTCAGTCATGAATTGAAAACTCCTTTAACTAGTATTTCTGGATTTGCTGAAATTATAAAAACCGGTTTAGTTAAAGAAGAAGATATTCCCTATTTTGCTAGTAAGATTTACGATGAAACTCAGCTTTTAATTACAACCGTTAATGATATCTTAACTATTAGCCATTTAGATGAAAAAAACTACCGTTTTAAAAAGTCTGAAGTTAGCCTAATTGAGATAACCAAAAAGGTATTTGAAAGACTGAGTGGAAAAATAAATGAAAAACATCTTAATTTTAAACTAATTACTATAGGAAACTGTGTAATTTATGGTAATTATCAAATATTAGAAGAACTTATCTATAATCTAGTTGATAATGCGATTAAATATAATAAATCCAACGGAAAAATTAGAGTAGTCCTTAATGGAAAAAATCCAAATTCAGTTGTTCTTAAAGTTATAGATTCAGGAATAGGAATCTCTATGGAAGATCAACAACGAATTTTTGAGCGTTTTTACAGAAATGATGAGAGCCGCTCTCTTTTAATTGAAGGAACAGGCTTAGGTCTTTCAATAGTTAAACATGCTGCTACTGTCCATAATGCTGAAGTTTCAGTAAAAAGCAAAAAAGATCATGGTAGCTCTTTTGAAATAATCTTCCCTAAAAATACAGATGAACCAGAATAATTCTAAGCTCTTTTTATAATTGTACGATTGATAGTAATCCAAACCAAGGTCTAGTAATCGTTTACTTTACAGTAGTTTTTCCGACTTTAGTATCATTTTTATGTTAAAATATAAAATTAAGCCTAAAGAAAGGGGAACTAAATGAAAGAAATTAAAGGTAAAAAGAGCACTGCTCTCTGTTTTGCTTCTATAATCGAAGAAGAAGCTGTTAATCAGATTAGACGTATGTGCGACTATGATTTTACAGAGAATTCTAAAATTCGTATTATGCCAGATGTTCATTATGGAAAAGGTTGTACCATTGGAACAACTATGACGATCACTGATAAAGTTGTTCCAAATATTGTTGGTGTTGATATAGGTTGTGGTATGTATACCGTTGAGCTTGGTAAGAACGATTTAGATTTAGAAAAAATTGATCATGCAGCTCACTCTATCCCTTCCGGTCGAAATATCTGGGAAGGTCGAAAAGAACGTTTTAATCTTTTGGATTTAAAATGCTATCGACAATTATCACGAACTAGACGTTTTGAAAGAAGTTTGGGAACACTCGGTGGTGGAAATCATTTTATCGAAATTGATAAAGGATCCGATGGTATGAATTATTTAATCATTCATAGTGGTAGTCGTAATTTAGGTAAACAAGTAGCTGATTATTATCAGCAGTTAGCAATCGATCTTCATAAAGGTATTGGTTCTTATCTTGAAGCTAGAGAAGAAATAATTCATACTTATAAAGAACAAGGTAGAAGAAAAGAAATACAATCTGCTTTAGAAAAACTTAAATGGGATCGGGAAAATGAAGAACCGGATATGCCAGCTGATTTATGTTTTCTGGATGGTAAGTATCTCGATGATTATCTTCAAGATATTGTTGTCTGTCAACAGTTTGCTCGTCGTAACCGTGAATTAATGGCCGAGATCCTGCTAAATAGAATTGGAATAAAGCCAGGTGAAGCTTTTCATACGATTCATAATTATATCGATACCAATGAAATGATTCTCAGAAAAGGTGCTATTGCAGCACATGAAGGTGAAAAAGTTTTAATTCCCCTGAATATGCGCGATGGTAGTATTCTAGCTTATGGAAAAGGTAATCCGGATTGGAATTATTCAGCTCCACACGGAGCCGGAAGAACCATGTCCCGTAAAGATGCTAAAGATAAGCTCTCTATGAAGGAGTATTTTGAAACTATGAAAGGAATTTATACAACTTCAATAAATGAGAAAACCATCGATGAAGCGCCTATGGCTTATAAAAACTATGAGGATATTATTATCGATATAAAAGATTGTGTGGATATAATCGATACATTAAAACCAATCTATAACTTTAAAGCTTCCGATTAAGACAATTCGCCTGGAAGACAACCGGGCGAATTGTTAATCAGAAAGGATTATATTTAATTCTTTTGCACAAATATACAAACTCCCTCTCCAGTTTCATAGTTATAATTTCCTTCAAGTTCAGGTTCTTTTAAGGTGACTTTTCCTTTTGTTTCCTCTAAAGCTGATGTAGCTATAATAATATTTCTAAGTTCTTGATCTACTTCATCGAGTTCATAACATTTCATATTAGTTAAATCAATAATAATTTTACCTGGATCCATTAGTAAAATTTTAGAATTATCAGGAATTTCTAATTCATCTTTGAATTTATTTAACGGAGAAATCAATTGATTAATACCAATATATTTATATTCATTTGGATCTATTAATTTACTAATAATGGAAATAACTGGTTTATCTCCTTCCCGACTTAAAGTTGAATAAAAAAGTAAATGTCCGAGAAATCTTTGATAAGCTATCGTATCTCTTAAAGTAGCTCTTTTAGAATTAATCGGATTACCTTGTATATCGTAATAAAAATTCTGGGTAAAATACTCATTATTCATTAAATCCAGAGGCTTTTTATCTGTAAAAGCCTGGAGTGTTTTTGGATCCGTATTAATCTTTTGAGCCGCTTCGTCCACTTTTGTTTTATATGCTATATATTTATCTAAGATTTCAGAGGTTGAAGGTTTTGATGAATCACTTACTGAACAGCCGGACAGAAAAATAGTTAAAATAATTATAAAGATTGAACTTTTTTTTGCCATAAAATAAATTCTAACATGGTTTGATAGGAGAAAGTTAAAAAGGTTGAACTATACCAATAGCCCAACCTAAGTAAAAATTAAGGGATGATTAAAGATCTAAACTTCATATAAGATTAAGTTCTTTTTAAAATTCTTTATGGCTAACTATTCTCAAGCTTATTAAATATGAAATGACTAGTGCTACAGCTGCGATCAGATATAAATAAAGAAGCAGCTTCGTATAGGTCATATTAGCTAGAAAGGCTATCTTATTGCCATAATTAATCAGAAAAATACCTACAAATCCGATTACGGCTATAAATAATAAAAGTAACAAAACGAGAATTATTCTACTGGCCGCTTTGCTAAATTTAAGTTCAACAGGAAGCATAATATCAAAAATAATAGTTGTAATAGCAAAGACGCAACTTGCGACATAAAGAGTTTCTTTGATTCTTAACTGATTCCTGAAATAACAAAGAATTAAAATTATAACCACTGAAATGATAAAACAAATAGCTCCAACTAGAAAGCAGAAAATATATTTTTCAAGAACATAGGTTTTTCTACTAAAAGGTAATGTAAAAAGGTAAGTACTTGTATTATCATCTTCATCCGTACTAACTGTTCTAGTAGCCACTAACATGCCAGCACTACTCATATAACCAACGAGAAAACCGGAAGCTATAATAAGATTATTTAAAGCGTCCTGACGGTAAAAAAGATAGACTAATACTAATCCTACCAGAAGAATATATTTAATATTCTTCTTCATTAAAATGAAATCTTTAACTAAAAGTCCTTTCATAGTGTTTCACCTGTGGTCATCAGTGTTAAAAGATCATCGATGTTTCCAGGTTCAATTGTTATGTCTGGACAATTTTCGAGATAAAATTGTTTTTGGTTTGTCAAACAACTATAACCATATATTTGTTTATCAAACCGCAAAATATAATCTTTCGGGAGCGTTTTAAATTGATCCTCGGTTACTTTTATAAGTGCATAATCACTTAATATTTTATCTGTTTCTTCATAAAGAAGGATTTGACCATTATCAATAAGAATAAGATTGTCACACAAATTTTCTAAGTCACTTGAATTATGAGAGCTGATTAAGATAGAACGCTCTTGATCATCATTCATAAAATTCTGCAAAGACTCGTAGGTTTCATTCCTTGCTAATACATCAAGACCTAATGTCGGCTCATCGAGCAGTAATATCTTAGGCTTTTGTGAAAGTGCAATAATTAACTTTAGTTTAGCTTCCATCCCAGTTGATAATTTTTTTATAGGTTTATCCAATCCAAGCTTCTGCCGTTTGACTTCCCAAATAAAATAATCCTCATCAAAATCAGGATAAAAATTCTTTAAAATCGGAATTAAATCATTCGGCCTTAACTGACTATGAAAGCCGGCATCAGAAAAAATTACACTAACTTTCTGTTTGTCAACATTACTTAGATCAGTGAGTTTCTTATTAAAAAGACTTACCTCACCACTATCGGATTCTAATAATCCCATAATTATTTTAAACAGCGTCGTTTTTCCTGATCCATTTTTTCCAATTAAACCCGTAATAGTCCCTGGTTTGAGCTCAAACGAACAGTCCAGACTAAAGTCCTGATAATTCTTTTTAATATGGTTAACGTTTAACATTAATCTTCCTTAAAAGCATGTTTAAACAAATTTTCTAATTCGTCTTGACTAAGGCCATAAAGTTGGGCCTTTTTAATAATATTCTTAAAATCCTTTTTTATATCGTCCTTCATCTCTTCGAGGATCAGATCGCTATTTTTAATAGAAATATAACTTCCCTTTCCATGAATAGTTTTAATATAACCTTCCTGTTCAAGACAATCGTAGGCTTTTTTAACAGTCAGAGCACTAATCTGTAGATCTCTCGATAGAGAACGAACGGAAGGTAGATGATCGTTTTCAACTAAATTTCCGTTTCGCACTTGTTTCTTTACTGATTCGACAATCTGACGGTAAATCGGGATCATTAAGGATTTATTTATAATAATTTCCAAATTAGTCTCCAATGCAAATACTATATAACAGTATTAAACAGTTTACAAGTTCTGTTTTGCTATTTTTAGATTTTTCTTTAATTTTAGTGGACGATTTCTTTAAATTCAACCGGCAGATTACAACATTTTCTTAATTAATGATCGCTTAGAACGTCAATTAGGACCGAGAGATTAAAAAAACTCGTAACTTTTAAAGTTACGAGTTTTAAAAGACATGTATCAAATCTAAACAGCTGATAGT
>CANQNI010000047.1 GCA_947625175.1 uncultured Eubacteriaceae bacterium
CTCCTCAGAGCTTAAGGAGGGGTTGTTCACTGGAATACAGCTGTTTTCTTTACAGTAAGAGATTTAAATAAAGCGCATATTCGATACCTTGAAAATCGGCTCGTTACGGAAGCCCGCAGCAGCAAGCGTTACAAGGTTCTAACAAAAAGTACTTATCATAATACAGTATTAAAGGAATCTCAAATTGCCTCAATGGAAGAATTTATTGAAAATATAAAAGTTCTTATAAATGCACTTGGATATAAAGTTCTCGAACCGTTAAAGAAAACTCGTTTAGAAAGAAATAATGAAGGTTCTAATTTTATTCTAAATATAGGGAATAACTATGCTCAAGGTTTTATAACATCTGAAGGATTCGTTGTTTTAAAAGGTGCTCGTATTAATCCAAAAATTGCTTCATCACTTACTCAAAAACTTAAAGATCAAAGAAATGATTTAGTCGAAAAAGGTATCATAAAGGATTATAAAACTCAGGAAGATATTCTTTTTAATAGTTCCTCTTCAGCAGCAGCTTTTATTTTGGGATATTCTGTGAGCGGTCCAAATACTTGGAAAAACCGAGAAGGTAAGTCACTTAAAGAAATTGAAAATGACTCTACTTAAACATAACTAACCCTTTCTATTTTAAGAAAGGATTAGTTAATATTATTAATTGATATATTTATTTTAAATTATATTATTGCACGGCTTTAGGCAAAATAACCTCTGCAGTGATTTTAAATGAATTTGTATGAAACGCACTAAACATTGAAATTTTGAGCGCTGTTTGATTATATAAATCAAAGATATTTTTATGTGGAAAATATTTTTCAGCATTTAATACGACTTGGGTGAGAAAAATTGCTTCATCTTCTGTAAGTTCTAACTTACCATTTGAGTCATTTACTTTTTCTTGTAGCTCTGAAGGATTAACGTTAAAAACTACTGGACTAATCTTTAATTTCTTAAATTCTTCTTCTGATTTACACGATTGTCTTTCTAGATTTTGTTTTTCTTTGTTAAGTTGCTCACGCGTTTCTTTCTCGACTTGAATTAAATCCACATTATTCATACTAGTTTTAACAATTTCAAGTTCTTCTGGTAGAAGTTCTAATACATAAATTTCTTCTTCGTTCATTTTTCTCACTTTCTACTGAAATTATATTGAATTTTAAATATATAACAAAAACTATATACTATAATTTGAGAGAAATAAAACTAAAAAGAAAAATTCCTCTAAGCTATGTTTCAGCTTAGAGGTCTAGTTGAAATTATTCGGAAAATATAATTTAAATAATTATTTTAGTTTTTGAGCAACTTCTTTCATTAATTCTTTATCAGGGTCTTTACGATTTATTTTAGAAGTTTCTAGAATTAATTCATATAACGGAACATCTTCTTCCTTAGCTACTTCCTTAAAAAGATTTGTAAAGCTTGAATGGGCTCCAGATAGACCAAGAATTAGATCGAATGGAACTACACTTACTTCATAATCATATTCTTTCATAGCTGGAATAAGTTTAGTATCCAAGAAATCTAATAGTTTCATCAGATCAACTTCTTCAAGGAGTCCTTTTCTTTGGAAAGCTGCTGCAGCAAGTTCAGTAGCACAGTTACCAGCACTTCGGGCCATTCCGAGAAGACCACAATCAAATACTGAAGCACCACCTTCCTGGGCTGCCAGGGCATTAGCAACAGATAAACCCAGATTATTATGTCCATGGAAACCTACAGGAATAGTTAACTTATCAGTTAGAGCTTTAGCATAGGCTTTGGCTTCATCAGGAGTCATAGTTCCAGCAGAGTCCATTATGGTAATTTCATCAAGACCAGCATCTTCTAACATTTTAGCTTCTTCTGCTAGTTCTTCTGGGGTCAAAAGATAAGCTTTCATAAGTGAGTAACGAGCTTTAAGACCAGCATCCTTAACTCTTTTTACAACTTCAACGGCTTCTTTACCATCTCCAGCTGGTGCACCAATTCTTAAGAAAGCTAGACCAGCATCGGCAGCCTTTTTAATATTTTCTTCGTTACCCTGAGCATAGCCTAAGAACATACCGATTTCAGCCTGATCCAGATAGGGTTGAACAATTTCAAGATATTCTTCGTCAGTACATGGGGCAATAGAATTGCGGGCTTCATAAGCACCAATTCCTAAAGCATTTCCCATTTCAATCACTTTGATATTACTGTCAATTAAACCCTGAATCATCATTTCAGTAAGTTCCTTGTTAAAGCCTCTACCTACCACATTACCGCCGTCACGCAGCGTACAGTCCATTAAGATCATTTATCTCTCCTTATTAATTTCAAAATTGTAGTATCTACTACAATTATAATAATTTCCCCACGATAACTCAATGAAAAAAATATAATAAAAGTAGTAATTACTACTAAATTTTGTATAATTATTAATAGTTAACTAATGATACAATTTCTTATAACGATAACATAAATTTTATAGTAATGACGAATATATTACTTGATCGTATTAAACGAGTAAAGTTAACTAAACAACAAAAAGAGATAGCAGATTATTTTTTGGAAAATCTTGAGTCGATTGGTCAGTTATCTTCAGTAGAAGTTGCAGAGAAAATCGGGGTAAGCGACGCTTCTATAATCCGTTTTTCCCGGGCAATAGGTTTTGATGGGTTTGCTGATCTTAAAGCCCAGATTTATTCAACTTTAGTAGAAGACTCTTATGCTGCTCTGTCTTTATCTGAGCGGTTAAAACAAAGTCATGAGGCTTATCCGGAAGAAGATTTCTATAATGAGTTTATAGATTTAATGCAGGAAAATATTATTCAAACATTTATTAATAACAATCCTACCCAGTTTCAGAATATAGTAAATAACCTAATTTCTGCTAAAGGTAAATACATTGTTGGACTCAGAGGATGTAGAGGAATAGCGCTTCAGTTTTCCAGACTTTTGGGCTTTATGCTCCCGGAGGTCGTTTGTATTAACGATTCTGAGTGTCCTTCAATAAGTCAGATTCAGGATATTGATAAAGATGATTGTTTATTAATGTTTGTCCTGGCCAGATACTATAAAGCTGATCTTGATTATCTTAGGCTTGCTAAAAATCGGAACGCAAAGATTTGTCTTGTAACTGATAGTAAGAATTCTATTTTGGCTGACTATGGTCAAACTATTTTACTTACCCAGACCAAACATATGAGTTTTTTTAACTCTCTAATTGGCGTTTCAGCAGTAGCTGAATATCTGCTTACTCTTATTGAACGTCAGGTTGACTTTAAAGAACGTATTGAAGAAAGAGATCGGTTAACTCAGTCACAACGACTTAATTAATAAATTAGGAGGATGTAATGTCAGTCTTTTTAGATGAATATATTTTACCGGAAGCACTTGAAAAGTTAAAAGAAAATGTAGAAGTAGTCGATAATTTTGATAACCCGGATGATATTGAAGGAATAATTCTTCGAGTTTATCCCGTTGATAAAGAAGTAATGGATAAATGCAAGAATTTAAAAGTAATCGGAAAACACGGAGTAGGGTGTAACACAATAGATCTGGATGAAGCAAAAAAACGAGGGATAACCGTATTAAATACCCCTAGAGCTAATACGAACAGTGTTGCTGAACTTATTGTTGGATTAATTCTAGACGCTTCCAGAAATATCACTACGGCTCATATAAAATCTGAAAATGGAGACTTTCAAACTATAGCTCCGGTTGATATGACTGGAATTGAAGTAACTGATAAAACTCTTGGACTTATTGGAACTGGTAATATTGCCAGACGAGTAGCTGATATTCTCCAAAATGGTTTTAATGTTAATGTGGTCGCTTATGATCCGTTTGTTGATGAAGAGACTATGAATGAATGGGGCTATAAAAAATATGATGATGTTAGCGAAATGATAGAAAATGCCGATATTGTTAATATTAGTGTTCCTTTAACACCTAGTACTGAAAATCTTATTTCAGGAGATGTTTTTAATCACTTTAAACCGGATGCTATTTTAATCAATGCTGCTCGTGGTGGAATCATTAATGAAGAAGATTTATATGAAGCTCTCAAGAGCGGAAAACTTCGTGCCTGTGCTTGTGACTCTCTAGTAGCAGAACCACCGACTGGAGAAAACACCAAACTTTATGAATTAGATAACTTTATAGGAACGCCACATATGGGAGCTACGACCGAAGAAGCCTTAGAAAGAATGGGACATGAAGTGGTAGACCAGGTTCTAAGTGTTCTTGATGGTAATGAACCTGTTAACAGAGTAGTCTGATGTCTATTTTATTAGAAGGTCTTTTAGATAGGGAAGCCCGAAAGACGCTTGAAGATCATGTAAAAGTAGTGGATAAAATTGATGATCCTCAAGCGCTTGAAGGAATAATTCTTAGTTTCTATCCGGTTAATAAAGAATTACTAGATAAATGTACTAATTTAAAGATAGTTGGAAAACACGGTGTTGGCTGTGATACTATCGATTTGGTAGAAGCTAAAAAGCACGGAGTAAAAGTTGTTAATGTTCCAACGGCTAATACAAATAGTGTAGCTGAATTAATAGTTGGAATGATTTTAGATTTATCTAGAAATATAACCAGAGGCCATATTAAATCTAAAGCTGGGGAATTCCAAACAATAGCTCCAGTTGAAATGATGGGAACTGAAGTAACCGGAAAAACTCTTGGTGTAATTGGTGCTGGAAATATAGCTAAAAGATTAGGAACTATTTTAAAAAATGGTTTTAATGTAAGTGTTTTAGCTTATGATCCCTATGTTTCGGAAGAAGAAATAACTGTATTGGGATTTGAAAAGATTGATAACCTAAAGGAATTAATAAAAAACTCAGATTTTATTAGTATTAATATTCCTTTGACACAAGAAACGAAAAATCTAATCTCCGGAGATTTATTTAATTGTTTTAAACCGGGAGCAATTTTAATTAATGCTGCTAGAGGTGGCATTGTTAATGAAACTGATCTCTATAATGCCCTTAAAGATAATAAACTCCGAGCCTGTGCAATGGATGCTTTTATTATTGAACCTACAAATAAAGAAAATAATAAACTATTTGAACTGGATAATTTCCTGGCTACGCCTCATATTGGAGCTAATTCAAAAGAAGCTATTAAGGAAGTTGGAAGACAGGTGGTAGAAGAAGTTTTAACTGCCTTAGATGGAAAAGAACCTGATAATCGTGTAGTTTAAAATGATAATTCAAAAAGTTTTAAGTGATGATTTTATTATTGCTCAAGATGAAAATAATAAAGATGTTATTATCTTTGGAAAAGATTTAATTAAAACTGCTATACCAAAAGAGAAAGTTAATACTAATCAGATTGAACGCATCTTAAAAGCCAATGATTCAGTAGAATTTGCACATTTAATTGAACTAATCCAGGAATCCAATAAAAAAGACTTTAGAATGGTTAACGAGGTAGTTCAAATTTGTGAAGAAGAACTCCAAAGTAAAATAGATTTTAAACTCTATTTATCTTTAAGTGATCATATTCTCTTTGCTTTTGAACGTTTATCCCAGGGAATAAATTTTCGAAATCAGCTATTAAAAGAGATTAAAAAGTATTATCCACAAGAATTTGAAATTGGTAAAAAAGCTCTTTTAAAATTAAAAGAGAAATATAATCTTGAAGTTCCTGAAGATGAAGCTGGTTACATTGCTTTACATTTAGCCAATTCGAACCGGGATCTACAAATTCATGTCGTTGAAACAACAGCACGTATTATTAATTTATCACTTAAGACAATTGAATTTATTAACAATATTAAAATTAAAGAAGATTCGCTTTATTATAAACGTTTTATCCGGCACTTGAAAAATTGTATAAATAGAGCTTTTACAGGGAAAATGTTAAAAGATGAAGATGAAATCTTCTTTGAAATGATAAAAGAAAAATTTCCAAAACCTTATAGTACAGCTAAACGCATTTCTAATTACCTGTATAATCAGTACAGTATAATTTTGACAGAAGACGAAATTGTAAATTTAACTGTTCATATTAACCAGCTTATAGAAACGAACAGGTAAAATGAATAAAAGAACTTATTCAACTCCTTCAGGAAAAATTTCTTATTGGATCAATTATAATAATTTTAATCAACCTACATTAGTTTTTCTTCCTGGATTAACTGCGAATCATCATCTCTTTGATAAGCAGATTAAATTCTTTGAAAATAAATATAATCTTTTTGTTTGGGATCCTCCAGGACATGGGAAATCAATTCCTTTTAAATTAAATTTTTCGCTTAGAGATAAAGCTCACTGGTTAAACGAAATATTAAATTTAGAACAAATAGAGAAACCGATTTTAATAGGACAATCTATGGGTGGTCATTTAAGTCAAATGTTTCTTCATGAATTTCCTGATAAAGCAATTGGTTTTATTTCAATTGATTCTTCTTCTCTTAACAGAAATTATTATACTAAATTAGAACTCGATCTATTAAAGTGGATGGAGCCGGTTTATAGGTTATTTCCTTGGAAATTACTATTAATAACAGGACCGATCGGATGTGCAGAGACAAAATATGGAAGAAAATTAATGAGAGAAATGACGCAGGAATATTCTGGTAACCATTCCTATTATGCACAACTGGTTGGACATGGATTTAAAATATTAGCTCAAGCTATTGAAGAAAAAAGTGATTTTAATGTTGATTGTCCCTGTCTTTTAATTTGTGGAGAAAAAGATAAAGCTGGATCAGCAAAATATTATAATCGAAAATGGCATCAGAAAACGGGAATTCCATTAAAATGGATTAGCGGTGCTGGACACAATTCGAATACAGATCAACCAGAACTGATTAATCTTTTAATAGAACTATTTACCGAAAAATTACGAATTTAGGTGTAATTTTCTATCTTTCTCATATTAGAATTACTCTTTAGTTGTATTAATTTTGTAAACAAAAATTTACATCATATTAAAATCTGTATGTTAAAATTTTAACGAATAAATTCATAGAAACAAATATTCATGGAGGTTCTCAAAATGATAAAGGAGTTTAAGGAATTTATTTCACAAGGCAATGTATTAGATTTGGCAGTTGGTGTAATTTTAGGAGGAGCATTTACTGCTATAGTTGATGCATTAGTTAATAATATTTTTATGCCGATTATTGGTATGATATTAGGTGGGATTGACTTCTCGTCATTATCTATCACGATTGGTAATGCTGAGCTGCAGTATGGTGCTTTTATTCAAGCTGTAGTTAACTTCTTACTAATTGCTCTCTGTTTATTTGCTGTAATTAAAGTAATTAATGGCTTTAAGAGAGTACAAAAAGCTCAAGAAGATGCAGCTGAAGAAGCGGAAGCTCCTAGCGAAGAAGTTAAACTCTTAACTGAAATTAGAGATTCATTGAAAAAATAGGAAATTAGAACTGATTTAACCTAATCGTTAGATCAGTTTTTTTGTTATGCAAAAAATTAAAGAAGAACATCTTAAGAATCTAAAAGAGATTATTAAAAGAAACTGGAATTATGAAGATTACAATCGAAGTAAGAAAAATTCTGATCTTTTTTCCTATCTAGACCTGTATGATTGTCTTTCTCGTTCTAATTATAGTGACTTTATAATTCGAGATAATAAAATAGTTGGTTTTTTACTCGGTCATATTAAGGAAATTAAAGGAGTTGATTACTCTAAATATAAAAATCTAGTTAGAAATTTAGAAAGCCAACTAAATAAAAGTAACGAAGGTAAAATCTTCTTAGAATATAGTGATCTGTATGAAAAATCCAATAATTCTCTATATAGGTTAGCTCAACCAAAAGGAGATGCTGAAATAATCCTGTTTGCTCTTGATCCAGATTATAAAAGAAGAGGAATTGGATCAATCTTACTTAAAAATTATTTGGATTTTCTTAAAGAGAACGAAATAGACAACTGTTATCTTTACTCTGATTCAACCTGTGATTATCAGTTCTATCTTAATAACCGCTTTGAACGACACTATGAATTAAGGAAACCAGCTGAGTTAAGAAGAGGCGAAACCATTCATTTTTATCTTTTTGAAAGAAAAGACGATTGAAAATATTGTATGTTATCGTTTTCAAATGTATAACAGATGTAACTAACTTAAAAACGCTGATAAAAATTTAAGTTAAAGATTTATGAGAATTCGGATTTTGCATATCAGCTAGAAAAGGGGGAATGACAATAAAAATCCGGTCGTTTTTTATTAATTTGTTTCTTAAATAATTGAATTTTGGAGAGGACAGTTAATAGAAATAACTGAATTAATCAATTAGCTTAATTCGGTTTAATTATGATTAGTTATTAATCAATCAGATTTAAATTACGGTTTAGAACTAATGGAATATCTTAATTAGATTAAGATTTAAATTCAATTAATTAGATTGTGAAGGAAATAAATTGAAATTTAGAAAAACACTCATTTCTATTTTAACTATTTTTTCAGTATTAATTTTATTTGGTGCTTCAACATTTGCAGCTCCAGTACCGGATTATGCAAGTGATGGAGGTCAAATTTATAATTATGATGAATTAATCCAATGGAATAAAAGTTTAATAAGCGAATACCCAAACAGGGTTGATGAAGTTAAGATTAATGGTACTGGTAGTATTTACGATACTGACCATGCCCAGTTTACAGCTAATGTCAGAATGATTGCCGGAACTTCAACTGGTGTTCAGTGGTCTGTTTCTGGTCCAGCTACTATTGATCAAAATGGTTATTTAACGCCAACTGGTTCTGGTGAAGCTGTGGTTAAAGCTACAGCTAATGAACCATCTATTATATCGACTTCTGTTAGAGTTTATCCTGGCGAAGGTCCCGCAGATCGTTATTTCTTAGATTCTGTTACTCATAAATCTGCTGAGTATAAACTATACATTGCCACGAATCCTAAAAGACCTGCAGGAAATCCAACTCCAAGTAAGGTAACAAGTATTAGTTTAGATAAAAGTACTCTTCAGTTTATGCATAATAAGGATGGTAGTTGGAGTCCGCAACAACATACATTAACGGCTCGATTACAGCCGGCAGGAATTTCAGGTAAAACTGTAAACTGGTATGAAGATAGTCCGGCTATTGATTTAATTCCATCTACGGACAATTCAATTATAGTAAAACCGACAGGTGAAACAATTCCTGGTAAAGTAGTTACAATAACAGCTGAATGTGATGGGAAAGCTGCTACCTGTCAATTATCTATGGCTTCCCGATATAATGGCGATTTATCTGTTAGAACGGATAAACAAAATGAAAATATAACAGCTGGTGGAACTTTTAGTTTAAATGCCTCAGTTACTTCAAAAATTGCTAATAAGGTTAATTTAAATTGGAAAAGTTCAAATCCTGCCATAGCTGCTGTTGATAATCAAGGAAATGTTACTGGTATTAGTGCAGGAACGGCTACGATTACTGTAACTGCTCAGTGTATATCGCAGTCAATGGATTTTATAATAAAAGTTATTAATTCATAAGACTACGCTTTTTTTAACGTGGATACAC
Organism: uncultured Eubacteriaceae bacterium; assembly: GCA_947625175.1. Taxonomy (GTDB): domain Bacteria; phylum Bacillota; class Clostridia; order Eubacteriales; family Eubacteriaceae; genus CANRHG01. The sequence goes on from CANQNI010000047.1 coordinate 9,452, forward strand.
CGCCACAATAAGTTGATCCTGCTGACCCGTTTCACTTAGAGCACTGTTGGACTGTAATAGATACAGGTGCTCAAGGGGATACAACGGATAGTTTAGAAATCAACCGGAATTAATTTTAACCGCATTAGTAGCAGACGAAGATCACTTGGTCCTCTAGAGCCTCTTTTCAGACCTATTAATCTGACAGGCATCTGCCTAATGCAGTAATAATTTTAAAGCTGGTTTTTTCCAAAATCGGATAAATTCATTCCTCTTCTTCCAATAGTGACACAACTTCCGGCATGACTGGTTAGTTTTCTTTCCGGACACAACCACTCAAGAGCATTTTTACTCGTATAGCAGGCAGGAACTTTAATTATTTCAACCCCATTTCTTTGGGCGCAGCGGCTAATACTCTCAATATAGCGAGAATAATCAAAAATGGAGATTATTTTGTTCATTCT
>CANQNI010000048.1 GCA_947625175.1 uncultured Eubacteriaceae bacterium
GTCTTAATCCAACCGTCTTCCTGTTTAATATTTAAAGTTTCGATTCCATTTAAAGAAGTCCCTTCATTAGTAAGAAGAACTAATTCTCGACCTATTATTCGGGTTTCTTCATTGGTCTGATTATCTACAATTTCAAAATGGTAATCAGATTCTGAATCAACATAAAGATCAAGAATATCAACGTCTGTAAAAATTTTAACCCCTTGATCTTTTAAAGTATTAACTATAGTCTTTTGAATTTCTTTTGGTAAATCAGGAAGCAGCTTCTTTTCAGGACAAATAATATAAACCTGACATCCTAAAGAAGACCAGATATCAGCAACGTTAACAGCTTGTTGTCCTTTTCCATAAATAATTAATCCATTAGGAATGTAATCCAATAAACCTATATTATTTCCAGTATAGAATCGGTTAGCTTTACTTCTGATAATTGGTGGAATAGAAGAGACGGGTTCACCAGCATAAATCAAATTTTTCCATTCAAGCACTCTTGGATTTGTGTCATCACGAATAACAGCAATAGTTTTATCTGGTCTAGCTAATCCATGACCAATAAAAATATCTACGTTGTTATCTTTTAAATCTTTAATTAAAGTTTCAGAAAACTGTTGGGACTCGAGATCTATTTCGTCAAAGAAACGATCAGGATCAAAAGAGACATCTGAAAAAACTAAACCATTTTTCTTTGAATTAAAACATTGTTTTAAAAATCGATTATTTTCTAGAAGTAATTCCAATGGTCTTTTTGAATTTTTGTATAAAGCACCACCGATTTGATTTTCTTCGATAATTGCTGTTTTAAGTCCATTCTTTGATGTTTCAAGAGCTGTCTGTACTCCAGGTAATCCACCTCCTAAGACAACTACATCATACTCTTTTTGACTCAAGCCTGAACCTCCATTTTCTCTAACTTCTGTCTTAACTCCTCAATGAATTCGATTCCTTCTTGTGGACTCATACAATTTTTGTCAAATTCTAGTGATAATTTTAATATGCTACGAATTGATGTTGGTTCATAGAAAAATTTTTCAAATTGTTTTATATAAGATAAGTATAAGACAATTTTATTTTCGGGATTAATAAGACCAGAAACATCGTCAATATTATAGGCTAGTAATTCGACAACAATCAGATTATTATCTTCAACTTTAGCGTTATTTCTATTTTCTAAACTGTCAACAATCTCTTCTTTGATTTCTTCTAATTTACTTGAATGGTAAGCAGAAATAGAATCCGATTTAATATCTGCTATATAATAAACTTTCGTTTTATCTGGTTTTATTTCTTTATAAACACTATAAATAACAGATAAAATATAATTCTTTAAAAATAACCCAATCTCATTTTTAGGAGGATTATACTTTTTAACCAGATCAATAAGATTCAAATTTACTAAAGTAGAAAGATTTCCAAATTCTGCAGTTGAAACTTCTTTAGATTCTAAACTGTTTATTCTTTTGTTTAAATTGTTAACTGAATCTCTTAATTTTTCTATTTCATCTGGAATTTGATCTAAATTATCTTTTTGAAACTGATTAACTTTAACTTTAAGATTATTTAAATCGTCTGCTAAAGTACTATTAATTTTGGTTAATTCATGAATTAATAAATCAGATGGTTTATCTTTATTCTTTTCAATGGATTTTTCTTCTTTTAATAGAGTTGGTTCTTCAGATAAATTTTCTTTAGTTGATTCATCTGGCGCTTCCAGTTCTATTACCTTATCACTTGGAATACTTTCTTCTTCCTCAGTAGTAAGTCGAATGACTACCTGTTTATCTTCAGGCTCTTCAAGAAGTCCTGATATTGTTTCTTCTAATAAAGAAGGTAGAGTTTCCTGTTCAGCTTCCAGTTAAATAATATGATCTGAAGGAATAGCATTTTCCTCGGTAGTAGAAAGTTTAATTACTGTGTTAGAACCCTCAGATGGTTCACTTAATAATAAAGTATTAACGATATCATTAAGAGCTAATATTGTTTCAGTATCTAGTTTTATAATTTCTTTTCCAGTTGGTATAATATTAGGTTCTTCAGTGCTTAAACGAATTACCTTTGGTTCTTTAGGTTTTTCTTCTTTTTCAACCGCTTGTGCAACAGGTAAATTTTGAGTTTGTGGAATAATAGGATTTTCCAGATTAGTCAGTTCGTGAATACCGTATTCACGCTCAATTTCTTCTACTGCTCCTTCCGGATTTCTTAGATATCGTTCAACATCTTTTCTTTTAATCCGGTTAGATCCAGGAGAAGCTGGAATTTTACTGACATCCAAATTATGTTTTTGGGCTAGTCTTCTAGCTAATCCTGTCAATGGAAGATTATAACGTATAGTTTTATTTTTATAAGTTTTAATTTGGGTAGGTTGTTGCTCTTGAATATAAGCATTAATATCTCTCAACTGGATACGACCATTAGGGCCAGTTCCAGTTATCTGTTCTAAATCAATATTATATTGTCGAGCTTTTCTTCGTGCACTCGGAGAAGATTTAATATGAATCCGTTTTCTAGGAGGAATAACTTTTTCTTTTTGAATAGAATCTATTATTTTTCGTTCAGTTTCACTCAATTTTCCTGAGATTTTTATATTTCCCGCTTCTTCTTTTGATATAATTTTCCCTAACGGTTTTGTCTTATCAAAACTTTCATTATTCGAAATATACTTTTCCAATAAAATTCCTTCGTTCGGAGCCCGAAGTAAATATATTCTGTCACCATCCCGGACTGAGGCTATCTGTTGATCATGATGGATAAACTCGCCTTCCTCTACCCACCAGTGTTCTAAAATTAAATGCTTACTCTTTGTATTGGTATTAAATAATATATTTTGAGCCATTTTAATCCATCTCAACTATTGAATATACTGCATCTAGTATCTCTTTATCTTTTATTAATACTTCTTCTTTTAGGTTCCGACTAAACGGTGTGGGAACGTCTTTTTGGGTAATACGAATAATTGGTGAATCCAGATAATTAAAAGCATCACTTTCCATTACCTGTGAAGCAATTTCAGCTCCTAAGCCGCCTGTTTTGGGACCATTATGAACGATAACTAACCGACCTGTTTTTATTACCGACTGAATAATTGGTTTAATATCTAACGGTTGTAAGGTTAATGGATTAATGACTTCTGGAAAAATACCTTCTTTATTAAGAATATTTACAACGTTTTTAACCTGGTTTAGAGCATCACCCCAGGAAACAATAGTTAAATCTGTACCCTGTTTTTCAACAACACTTTCCCCTAATTTAAATTTCGCTTCATTAGGAACGAGTTCACTTGTTTCGTAAAGATTTTTATCTTCTACAAAAATTACTGGATTTGGATCTTCTATTGATTCAATTAATAAATCTCGTGCCTGATAAGGTGTTGAGGGAGCAACTATTTTTAATCCCGGAACACCTATTAAAAGATTTTCCAAGTTCTGGGACTGATTCATACCCGAGTCTTCAAAAATACCGGTTGGCACTCTTAAAACTAAAGGTATTGAATTTTGACCCTCAGTTAAATAACTTGTTTTAGCAGCTTGATTAATTAGAGCATCTAAACCTAATGTTAAAAAATCAGAAGAGGAAATTTCAACGACTGGAATAAGACCTGTCATAGCAGCTCCTATTGCTGCTCCAATCACTGCAGATTTACTCATTGGAGTACTTAATAGACGTTGATCACCGTACTTTTCCAGAAGCCCTTCTTCGACACCGTACATACCACCATAAGTACCGATATTTTCACCTAAAAGGACTACATCTTGATTATTTTCCAGTTCTTTATCTAGAGCTTCATGAAGAACATCTTTAAATGAATTTAAAGCCATTTGAAAACTCCTTATTTTGCTGCAAATACGTTTTCCTGTACATCTTCTATATTTGCAGCAGGACTTGTTAAAGCATAATCTAAAGCCTCTCCGATACGATTTCGTGCTTGCATTTCATAATTATAAAGATCCTCTTCATTTACTATTCCCTGGTGTAATAAATAATCAGCCATTTTTGGTATCGGATCTTCATCCTTCCAACTTTGAATTTCATTGATTGAACGATAAGAATCCTTATCATTCGTTGAGTCTGCCGAGATACGATAAGTTTGTGCTTCAATTAAAACTGGACCGTCACCTCTTCTTGCATAATCAAGGGCCATTTTAGTAATTCCATAAGTTTCAATTGCATCGTTACCATCAATAGTGATACCAGGAATATTATAAGAAAGAGCTCGATCACTTAGATTAATTACACTAGAATGTTCTTCCAAAGGCATTGAACGTGAATAGAGGTTATTTTCGATAAAAAAGACAATCGGGAGTTTCCATATTGAAGCTAAATTTAAGGCTTCATGAAAATTTCCATTATTGACGGATCCGTCACCACCAAAACATAAAACCGCATTTCCTGTTTCCTTTAACTTTTGAGTAAGTGCTGCTCCACAAGCTATGGCAAAATTGTCACCGGCAATTCCATTTTCACCTAGAAGATTTTTTGAAGGAGCAATTAAATTCATTGATCCGCTTCTTCCACCATTTAAACCAGTGGCTTTTCCAAAGATTTCGGCCATTAAAACATTTGGATCGATTCCAGCACCAATAGCCTGGGAATGGCCCCGGTGCGTAATAGCAATATAATCTCCTTCATTTAGAGCAGCACCAGCCCCGACTGCACTTGCTTCTTGTCCAATTGATAATGAATTATTACCATATAAAACATTATTTTGGATTTGCCTTTCAATCTCTTCTTCAAAATATCGGGACAGTAGCATATTTTTATAAATTTTAATTAAATCTTCATTATTAAATTCCATTATTACCTCAAAAGTTAAATTATCTTATTCATTGCCTCGGCTAAGATTAAATCATCCGGTGTGGTTATTTTTATATTTGTTTTATCTCCTTTAGAGAGACGAGGTTTAAAACCTAAATGTTCTAGAATTGAAGCATCATCGGTTGCTGGAAAATAGTCTAATTCTCTTAATCTATAGGCTCCTAAAATCAAAGGATAAGAAAATCCTTGAGGAGTCTGTGCCTCATATAGATGCTCTCTCGGAGGAGAGTAGTCAATTTCTTTATTATTTTGTGAATACTTTATTGTATCAACAGCGGGAATAGAACTAACAGCGGCTCCACTTTCCTTAGCTTTTTCAAGACAATCCATAATTATTTCTTCCGATACGAACGGTCTGGCTCCGTCATGGATTAAAACATAATCGGTATCTTCATCTAAAGCTTTAATCCCGTTATAAGCTGAATCCTGTCTATCTTTTCCGCCTTCAACAATTTTAATATTTTTAAATTTATAAGGTTCTAGAATTAATTTATTAAAAGTCTCAATATCTTTCTTTTGTAGCACAACTACTATTTCTCCATTAAGATTGCTTTGAATAAATTTTTCTATGGTATGTGCTAACAGAGGTTTTTGACCAATAGGTAGGAAAAGCTTGTTGAGATCTTTCTTCATTCTCTGTCCGTGTCCTGCAGCTAAAATAATTGCTGAAACTTTATTATTCATTAAACTTATCCTCTAGGCCACTTAAATCATGATTAAAACTTTCAATTAAATATTTTCTTTGATTATTTCCTAGATCTTTTATATTTATTACATAGTCTGGACTATCCAATTCCGCAACTTGTGGCCATTCAATAAAAATAACAGCTTCCTCGTTTAAAATATCATCAAATCCAATAGAATAGAGTTCGTCAATATCACTAATTCTATATAAATCCAAATGATAAATTGGACCCTTTGGACTATCATATAAATTTATAATGGAAAAAGTAGGTGAGTTGGTCTGAGCATTACTTCCAGTAGCTTTAGTAAACTCTTTAACCAAAAATGTTTTACCTGCTCCTAAATCTCCTTCAAGTAAAACTAGGGCTGGTCTATTTATAAACTGAGTTAAAACTTGAGCTAATCTTTTAGAATCTTCCGGATTTTGGGCTGTTAACTCTATTTTCATTAATTTTGTTTATAATGATGCATAAACCGTTCTAGGCGATCCATACAGTCTGTCAATTCTTCTGGATTTGGTAAAAATACTATTCTAAAATGATCTGGTTTATCCCAGTTAAAACCTGTTCCCTGAACGATTAGTACTTTTTCCTGTTTAAGAAAGTCCAAAGCAAATTTAACATCGTCTGTTATATTAAATTTATCTATATCAATTTTTGGAAAAGCATAGAGAGCTCCGCGAGGCTTTACACATTCTATACCATCAATAGCGTTGAGTCTTTCATATACAATATCGCGCTGTTTATATAATCTACCCGAAGGTTTAACCAGATTTTCAATACTCTGGTATCCTCCAAGTGCAGTTTGAATAGTCTGTTGAGCCGGAACGTTGGAACAAAGTCTCGAACTTGCCAGAATATCTATACCTTCTAAATAATCTTTGGTATCTTTAGTATTTCCGGAGATAATACACCAGCCAACACGAAAACCTGGAATCCGGTGAGATTTACTTAATCCATTAAAAGTAATAACTAAAGTTTCATCCGTCATCGTTGAAATAGGTTTGAAATCCAGATCATCATAAATTATCTTGTCATAGATTTCATCTGCAAAAATAATAAGCTCATTTTCTACAGCTAAATCAACTATTTGTTGGACATACTCTGGAGGATAAACAGCGCCAGTAGGATTATTAGGATTGATGATAACTATAGCTTTCGTATTCTCGTTAATTTTACTTTTAATATCATCAATATCAGGTAACCATCCATTTTCTTCATCACAATGATAATGAACTGCTTTTCCCCCAGATAAGAATGCACTGGCAGTCCATAATGGATAATCTGGTTTTGGAATTAAAATTTCATCTCCTTCGTTACATAAAGCTTGAAGACACATCAAGATTAATTCGCTTGACCCATTCCCAATATAAACATTATCTACTGTTATATTTAATAATCCTCTGGTCTGATAATATTGAACAATGGCATTCCGGGCTGGAAATAACCCTTTATGGTGACAATAAGCTTCAGAATTTTTCAGATTCCTTAAGATATCCTGAATCATGGCATCTGGAGCCATCATATTAAAAGCAGGCGGATTACCTGTATTTAACTGCAAAATATCAATTCCGTTATTCTGCATTCTATTAGCTTCTTCAACAACAGGTCCTCTTATGTCATAATAAACATTATCAAGTTTATGAGACTTATTAAATTTACGCATATATTCTCCGAAGTACTATAAATCAATTTAATTAAATTCTTTTCTATTTTACCACGAATCAATATATATTTTTTTTACTATAATTTTAACAGATTACGGCTGCGATTTAAAAGTTTTGTTAAGTTTTATCTAATTTTTATTAATTTTTATTAAGTTTTCTTGGAAATCCTTAATTTTTTATTAATTAAATCTGATTTTATTTACCGTAATCTTATTAAGTTCTTCTTTCAATAAGATTTAATTTAAATCCCGTGGATGTAAACGTTTAAATTCCTAAGGTCCGGCAATTTTGATAGCAGTAGTTAACAATTCTAAAATCGTGCTATAATCAAACTATTATGAAATTCTATAATACTTTAACTCGCAAGAAAGAAGAGTTTATCCCTATAAAAGATAAAGAGGTATCAATCTATGCTTGTGGTCCTACCGTTTATAACTTTATTCATATAGGTAATGCCAGACCGGCTATAGTCTTTGATGTTTTAAGACGCTATCTGGAATATAAGGGCTATCAGGTAAACTACATTCAAAATTTCACGGATGTAGACGATAAGATTATTAACCGTGCTAACGAAGAAAATACAACCGCTATGGCTATAGCGGAAAAATATATACAAAGCTACTTTGAAGATTTAGAAGATTTAGGTGTTAAAAAAGCCACAGTTCATCCAAGAGTTTCCGAACATATGGATTCTATTATTCAAATGATTCAAAAACTCATTGATAATGGCAAAGCTTATGAAGTTAATGGCAATGTTTTTTATTCTGTTGAAAGTTTTCCGGAATACGGGAAATTATCCGGCCAAAGTATTGAAGATTTAAAGGCTGGAGCCAGAATAGAGATTGATGAGGAAAAACGAAGCCCACTCGATTTTGCCTTATGGAAAAAACAAAAACCAGGTGAACCTTATTGGGATTCGCCCTGGGGACAAGGACGTCCTGGATGGCATATAGAATGTTCTGCTATGAGTACTGAACTCTTAGGAGAAACAATTGATATCCATGCTGGTGGACAGGATCTGATCTTCCCCCATCATGAAAATGAAATAGCGCAGAGTGAAGGTGCAAATAATGTTCCATTTGCTCATTACTGGCTTCATAATGGCTATATTAATATTAATAATGAAAAAATGAGTAAATCTTTAGGGAATTTCTTTACTGTTAGAGATATTAAAGAAAGATTTAATCTATCTGCACTAAGACTCTTTATGCTCATGGCTCAGTATAGAAGTCCGCTTAATTTTTCGGATGAATTAATTGAATCGGCTCAAAACGCTTTAGACCGACTTGAAAATGCAAGAACGAACTATAACCATCTTCTCAAGGTAACTAACGAAAAAGAATTATCTCAAAGTCAAAAAGAATGGGTAAATTCTCTAAAAGACTATAAAGATAGTTTTATTGAAGCCATGGATGATGATCTCAATACATCTGATGCTATCAGCAGTATATTTGAATTAATAAAAGATAGTAATACTACTTTAAATGAAGATTCTCCAAAAGAAATGGTAAATGAAGCAGCGAGTTTATTCTTTGAACTATGTAATATCTTAAACATCTTACCAGAACAAGATGAAATTCTAGAAGAAGATATTCAAAAATTAATCGACCAACGTCAATTAGCGCGAAAGAATAAAGATTTTAAACGGGCTGATGCTATTAGAGATCAGTTGAAAGAAAAAGGAATTGAACTGATGGATACCCGAGATGGAGTTAAATGGAAAAAACTATAAATTCTACAGATTTAGATAAAACCAAAGCCGTAATTAATAAAATATTAACTAAAACTGAAGCAAAAAAAATTAGTCCACTAATGTTAGCCTGGATAGGAGACGGTATTTTTTCTGATTATGTCAGGAAATTTCTTCTTTTAAATAATAAAGGTAAAATAAGTAAACTCCATAAACTTTCTACTGAATATGTTCGGGCTCAAGCTCAGTCTGAAATTATTCACTATTTAAAACCACTTTTAACTGATGAGGAAAAGGAAATAGTTAAAAAAGGAAGAAATACTATTAGTCAAGTTCCTAAAAATACTAAAGTCCAAGATTATCGGTATTCAACTGGTTTTGAATCTTTAATTGGTTGGTTAAAACTAACAGGACAGGAAGAAAGAATAACTGAATTAAATTCAATTGGAATTAATTATATTAAAACTAATCAAATAAAAAATAATTAATCGAATAGATTCCGAGGATTTCAAATAAGCTGTTACTTAAAAGGAAATTTTTGGGATCTCCTATTAATCTAAACGGTTTCTAGTACCGAACAACAAACGGGACTCTCATTCATAGATTAGAGTCTTCCCAGCACATTAAAATTGCCACTTAAAAATATTAAGTGGCAATTTTCGTTTTCATACTAAAAATTTGTTTAGAGATTTTCTTTAAAGAAACCTTCTAATTCGGTGATAACTTCATCTTCATCCGGACCATCAGCCTGAATAACAACTTCATCACC
>CANQNI010000049.1 GCA_947625175.1 uncultured Eubacteriaceae bacterium
TTAATGCTATTGTTTCTATAAAATAAATTTTAACTACCCTTTTATTCTTTATTAAAAATCTCTTTTTTTATGTAATCAACAGGAAATTCTTTACCTGTCCAGTATTTGAAAGCATAAGCTCCCTGCCATAATACCATTCCGAGACCATCTAATATTTTACAGCCACGGCTTAAGGCTTCTTTTTCTAGTTTCGTTTTCACAGGTGTATAAACTATATCGGCAATTACAGTTTCAGGTGAGAGCCAATCTGGATTAAAAATTATTTCCTCACTATCAGGACGCATCCCTACTGAGGTTGCATTAATAACCAGATCAGATTCTTTAATATCTTTTTCAAGTTGTTTCTGATTAGAAAGAGCTTCTACTCTTATTTTTATATTTTGTTTTAAAGCTTCTTCATTTAATTCATCTTTTAATTGTTGAGCTTTTTTAAACGTTCGATTATAGATAATTAGTTCATTAATATTTTCGAATATAGATTGAGCTGCTATAGATCTTGCTGCTCCCCCAGCTCCTATTAAAACAATCGTTTTATTTTCTGGATTAAATTCCTTATCTTTAGCATTAGCAAAAAAGCCAATTCCATCAGTTGAATATCCTTTTAGTTTTCCATTCTGATTTACTATAGTATTAACTGCCCCAATAAGTTCAGCTTCGGGAGAAAGTTCATCACAGTATTTAATCATTTCTGATTTTAACGGCATTGTAACATTCCAGCCTTTAACATTTAAGGTTTTAAATGCTTGAACAGTAGCTTCAAGCTTATCTATATTAGTATCAAAGCCTAAGTAACATGCATTTTCATTAACTTTTTCAAAAGCTTTATTATGCATACTAGGTGAAAAAGAGTGACTAATTGGAGTTCCAATGAGTCCATATAAATCAGTAGTAGCTGTTAAATTCATTTTCTTTATTATAATAATATTATTATTTATAATCTTATCAGATAATTAAGAAAATAACTTAACTTCAACTAAGGAGTGATCATGAGTTTAAAGGATGAATTTATAGAATTTATGGTAGATAGTGGTGTGTTAACTTTTGGTGATTTTATAACAAAAAGTGGAAGACCAACCCCGTATTTTATTAATACAGGTAATTATAAAACTGCTAAACAAATTGCTAAATTAGGCGATTATTATGCTGCAACTTTAATAGAAAATAATTTAAATCCAGATATTATCTATGGTCCAGCTTATAAAGGAATCCCATTAGTAACAACAACTGCTGCAAGCCTTTGGAATAACTATGATAAAGACATATCCTATAGTTTTAATAGAAAAGAAGAAAAAGACCATGGAGAAGGTGGAACAATTATTGGAACTATCCCTAATGATAATGACAAAATAACCATTATTGAAGACGTTATAACTGCTGGAACTTCTATTAGAGAAAGTTTAGAAAGACTTAATAGTATTGCTAATGTGGATATAGATTCCGTTATTATATCTGTAGATCGAATGGAAAAAGGTCCAAGTGGTAAAAGTGCTATTGAAGAAATTCAGGAAGATTTTGGTATTAAAGTTTATCCAATAGTTAATACACAAGATATTATTAATAGCCTCTATAATAAACCAATTAAGGGAAAAATTTATATTGACGACAATATGAAGGAAAAATTGGAAAACCATTTAAAAAAATATAGTTAATGTTACAATATCACTATTATTTATCACTAAATTAAAATTTATAAAAGACGCTGTATTTAGTTTATCTAAAACGGTAGTCGGGAGGTTTTAATGCATACTAATCGGAAGACTATTAGATTAACTCAATTAGCTTTACTAACAGCTATTGAAATTCTATTAGCGTTTACCCCACTCGGTTTTATACCCTTACCAACCATTTCAATAACCACGTTACATATACCTGTAATCATCGGAGCCATATTACTTGGACCGGTAGATGGAGCAATCTTAGGTGGAGTTATGGGTATTTGTAGTATGTTGAAAGCTACTTTTGCCGGTGTTGATATGACAGCCTATCTAGTTAATCCATTTACCAGTGGAAATCCTTTAGCCTCAATTACTATGGCTGTTGGATCCAGAATAATGATTGGAGTTGTTGCTGGTTATGTTTACTTATATCTAAGTAAAAAGAATTTCCCAACCACATTATCAATTGGAATCAGTGCTTTTTTAGGAACACTTACCAATACTATTTTATTCCTTGGATGTATGTCTATTTTCTTTAAAACATTTCCATTAGTAAATATTTTAGCTATGGTTATCGGAATCAACGCTATATCAGAAATGATTGCAGCTGTAATTATTTCAATTGGTGTTTGTCTTCCAGTAATGCGATATATGAAGAAAAAGATTATCGTAAAAAGTTAAAAAAATCCTGTTAAGTAATATGTTACATTACTTAACAGGATTTTATTTATTGGTTATCTATAATTTGTTTCAGTAAATCTTTCATTTGATCTTTATCTAAAGCACCAGGAACACCAACTTGTTCATTAATAATAAAAAATGGAACTGCATTAATTCCGTTATTATAAGCAATTTGTTCTTCAAGACGAACTTGATCAGCATATTTATCCGAATCGATTAATTCTCTTACTTGTTCTTCACTAATACCAACGCTTTGAGCCACTTCAATTAAGGTTTCAATATTAGCTAATTCCTTTTGTTCAATAAAATAAGCTTGATAAAGTTTTTCAGCTAATTCCTCTTCTTTTCCCAACTCCTGAGCTAATTTGGTTAATCTATGAGCATTAAAAGTATTTGTATATTTAGTTTTAGCATAATCGAAATCAATTCCAGAATTTTGAGCCATGATGGAAATTGAATTAACTCGATCGAGAGCTTCCTGGGGCGAGATTTTATATTTATCAGCAAAACGATCAATCGTATCACCATTAAATTCAGTTAAAGCTCCTGGATCCAGTTCAAAAGCTCTCATTTCTAGATTTAAATCTTCAATTCCTAATTCTTCAGCAGCTTTTCTTAAATTAGTTTCTCCAATATAGCAGTAAGGACAGGCATAATCAGACCAATAAACTACATTCATTATTCACCTCGTTAAAAAAAGACGTTAGATAAATCTAACGTCAGTATAGAAGAAGAGTTGAAGCAATTAGTACTTCGTAATCTTTTTTGCGTCTTTGGCATCTTTTTCCAAGACTTTTTCAACCTGATCAGCTTGTTTCTGGCTTAAACGTTCGTCTCTTTCCTTCTGTTTAGTATCATGTCTTTCTGTTCTGTCTTTAATTTTATTTTCTAAACGTTCAAGTTCCTTTTGTTCATGTTCACTTAAAGAAGTTTTAGCTTTTAATTTATCAATTTTCTTCTGATCATGTTCGTCTAAGAAATTATCGAATTTATCTTCAATTTTATCAACTTCATTAGCGAATTCAGTCTGATGTAAACTACGTTTAGATTCTCTTTCATCACGTCTTTCGATTTTATTTTCTTCATACTCATCAAGACGAGCATCGTAATTATCTATTCTAATTTTATCAGCTTCATTCTTTTCTTTAGCTTCTTTAAGTAATTTGTCGATTTTTCTGGTTACACGAGCTTGTAAATCAACGTCATCTGGATGTTTTTTTGCTTTTTCCTGTAGACGTTCGACTTCGCGGTTTACTTTTTCATCACGTCGTAAAATTTCATCTCTTAAGAACTTATCACTCATATTAATTCCTATTCTTTAGTTAATTGATCTTTTGAGCCATCATTTATGCTTATAATTACTTCTTGATTAAAAGCATTGCTCCAATCAATGTCTCTAAGTTCTTGAGGAGAGCATGTTAAAGTTAATTCTAGAACATTATCTTCAGGTCTTAATTCTTTTACTTCAAGATGATCAAGGCTGTCATCTACACTAAATAACCATAATTTTCCACTTACAACATTATCTTCACCTGAAGCAACGGTTACATTTGTAACTACCTGTTCTCCTATAACCGAGCGTAAATCTTTTAAAAGCATTTTGATACCTCAATTATGATATTAATTTTATAAATACCCGTAATATTAATGATTAAGCAACTAGTTCGAAATTATATCGATACCTTATATAATCGCACATTTTAGGTAAAATTACTAGTTAAATTTATTAGACAATTAATTTTTTCCTACTATTTTAATTAATCTCATTTGTGGATAACCATAAGTAGATACAGGAATTGTTTTATTATCACTTGTATTAGAATCTATTAAATAATCAACTGTGTTTCCTTCGTCATCTTTAACGAGTCTTGTTATAATAACTGAATGTAACCAGTTATCATTAACACCAAGCTGTATAATATCCCCTTCAAGACCAGAGAAGAAATTATCCGTAGTTATTGTTTTTAATCCACCTTCTTTATTATTTGTAGCATAATTATAGAAAGAATCTACCAGAAGCCAGGAATAGGTTGGATAATAAACATCATAATACCAGGTTTCTGCTCCGTTATAATCTTCCGGCATTCCACCAGCTCTAAGACACTGACTAATAAAATTATTACAATTACCACCTTCATCAGAATAATCATAGTATTCTGGATTTCTAATACTAAACCACTTATGAGCATAATTTATAGCAGCATTTCTATTATAAGTAGCATTATCCCTAAGTGGCGTTTTATCTTTCTTTTCTTCTTCAAAAGCTTTTAGCTGAGCTTCATCTTCTTTTAAAAACATTAATTCAACTTTATTTTTTATCTCATCTAAAGCTACTATCCTGTCTGGTATTTGTATCCCTTCCAGTTGATTCCGAATTATTCCATAAAGGGCATCTTCTTTTTCATGCCGAACGATTTTCCAGTTATTGTCAATATTTTTAAGTCGAAAAACGTTTTGTAATGAAGCAATCTCTGAGTGAATCTTACTAGTTCCATTATAAACAATATCCTGTTTTTCTATAACGATTACATTGATCTCATCTGGACTTAACACATCAGAAGCAGCAATATCTAGATTAATGGAATATTCCTTCATAGTTAAATCTATTAAAGAATTCTCCCTTTCACTTAATGTTAAATCATAATAAACCTGGTCAAATTTTGTGGCTATCTGATCATTTAAATCATTTTGATAGAAGTAAGAAGTAGTATCAAAACTATCTAATCTAGCTAGTGACTTAAAATAATTCTGATAATAGTTTAATATTGGTTGAACCTGCTGTTGTGGAAGATTTATTGTATTTATAATATTAATTTCCTCTTTAACTGGTTCTGTTTCAATTATTTCTTCAATTTGAGCATTTTTCGATAAATTCTGTTTAACTTCGACCCGTTTTTGAACAGGAGAATCATCTAAAAATTTACCTGTTTGTACTCCATTAAGTAAAAAACAACTAACTAGTAATAGGAGAGTCCAATTAATTAACAATCTTTTAGTCGTTTCAAATAATCTTTTCATTCGAGTAATATTTTACAGCGAATACTTAAAAATACTTTGAAACAATCACTGTTGTTTACATAAAAAATAATTTTTTTTATAATTAAATTAAGTTTTCTAGGAGGTAGTAACTTGCAGTGGTCTGAAGTTCAAATTACAACAACCCCTGAAGCTGAAGATGCAGTTGCAGAATTATTTTACGAAGCTGGGGCTGGTGGTGTAGCTATTGAAAACTCTAATGATATAAATGATTTATGGAATAATCCGTTAGTTGGTTATATTGACGAATCCATATTAAACAGACCTGAAAATACGTCTCTTATTCGGGGTTATTTTCCAAACGATGAAAAAACAGAAGAAAGAATTCGGGAAATATTACTTAAAATTTCTAAATTACCCATGTATGGATTAAATACTGGTTCAGCCGAACTTAAAATTCTTGAAGTAGAAGATGAAGACTGGGCTAACTCCTGGAAAAAATATTTTTTTGCTACGCATGTAACTGATAAATTTGTGGTAGTTCCTAACTGGGATAAATATAAAGCTACAGAAGAAGAAATAATTATTAAACTTGATCCTGGAATGGCTTTTGGAACCGGAACTCATGAAACGACAAAACTTTGTGCCTATTTTCTCGAACAATATTGTAAAGAGGGTGATCTGGTTATTGATGTTGGAACAGGTTCAGGAATCTTATCCATTATAGCTGCCAAGCTAGGAGCTAAAGAAGTTTTGGCTGTTGATATTGACCCTGTTGCTATTAAAGTAGCTAATGAAAATATTAGTAAAAATAATTGTTCTGACCAAATTAAAACTTTAGAGAAAGATCTCTTAACAGAATTAAATATGTCCGATTCTATTGATTTAATAGTAGCTAATATACTCCCGAAACCTATTATTGATCTCTTGCCTCAAGCGCATCATCTTTTAAAGAAAAATGGAATCTTCATTTGTTCCGGAATTATCAAAGATGCTCAAACCCAAATTATTGAAAAACTTGAAGAATATAGTTTCGGAATTCAAAAAATTAAAGAACTAGGTGAATGGATAGGAATTGCAGCAATTAAGTTATGAACCGATTTTATATTAGTCCTCAGGAATTTAAAAAAGAATCCATTCAAATTACAGGAGATGACTTTAAACATCTCACAAAAGTTTTACGATTAGAAATTGATGATCAAATTGAAATTTTTAATGGTGAAAACGAAAAAGCCTTAGGAATTATTAAAGATATTTCTAATAGTACAGCAACTATTTATTTATCTAATAAACATTTTACTAATAGCGAAAACAAAAATTTTAATTTAACCCTATTTCAGGGTATACCTAAACAGGGAAAAATGGAAACAATAGTTCAAAAATCAACTGAACTTGGAGTTAATTCAATTTATCCTTTTTATTCTAAAAGAACTGTTGTTAAACCCTCTAAGAACGATAGAAAAAAAATAAATCGTTACCAAAGAATTGCTTATGAAGCCAGTAAACAATGTGGAAGAGGGATTATTCCAACCATTAACGAACCAATAAAATTCTCTAAATTAAAAGAAGAATTAAAAGCTTATGATTTAATTCTATTAGCTTATGAAAATGAAGAAAATATAACTCTTAAATCATTTTTAAAAAGTAATAAGGAATTAAGTACTCCAGTTAATCTAGCACTGATTATAGGTCCCGAAGGCGGATTTGATGAATCAGAAATTAACGAATTAAAATCACAACTTCCTATTAATATAATTTCTCTTGGAAACAGAATATTAAGAACAGAAACTGCAGGAATTGCAGCAATTAGTCAATTAAATTTCTTTTTTGAATCATGAAAAAAACAGTTAGTTTTTATTCTCTGGGTTGTAAAATTAATGCTTATGATACCGAAGTTCTCAGAGAGATTTTTGAAAATAACGGTTATGAAGTTGTTCCTTTCTCTGAAAAAGCAGATGTTTATATTATTAACACATGTACAGTAACTCATTTTGGAGATAAAAAGTCTCGACAAATTATAAGACGAGCTAGACGAAATAATCCGGATGCTTTAATTGTAGTAACTGGATGTTATGCTCAGGTCTCTCCTGAAAAATTAGAAGAAATTGAAGAAATCGATTTAATTCTAGGCGTTAAAGCCCAAGCAAATATTATCGAATTAATTAATAATTATCAAAATTTACCTAGAAAGATGGTTCTAAATTTTAACAGAAATGAAGAATTCATAAATTATAATGTCGATAATAATCAAGATCATACTCGCGCTTATGTTAAAGTTCAGGATGGTTGTCAACAGTTTTGCACTTATTGTATTGTTCCTTATGCCAGAGGACCTATTCGTTCTAGAACTATTAAAGACGCAGTTAATGAAGTTACAGCCTTAGCTCAAAACGGATATAAGGAAATAGTTCTTACAGGAGTTCATTTAGCTAGTTATGAAAAGAAATCAAAACACAGTCTTGAAGAACTGGTTGAGGCTGTAAGTCAGGTAAAAGGAATAGAACGAATTCGACTTTCTTCATTAGAACCTACAATTATTACAGAAGAATTTCTAAAAGCCTTAGCTCAGATTCCTTCGTTTTGTCCTCATTTTCATTTATCACTTCAAAGTGGAAGTAACTCGGTACTTAAAAGAATGAATCGACATTATTCAACTAAAATTTATAAAAATAAAGTTGATCTAATTAGAAAGCATTTTCCAAATGCTGGAATTACCACAGATATTATAGTTGGATTTCCGGGAGAAACAGATAAAGAATTTGAAGAAACAAAGGAATTTATTCAAAAAATCGGATTTTCAAAAATTCATATATTCCCATATTCGCCAAGAGAAGGAACTCCAGCTGCTATCTTTAATAATCAGGTAGACAGTCAGGTTAAAAATCAACGAATAAAAGAACTAAATGATATTGAAAAAGAATTAAGAATGAAATTTTATAAAAAAAATCTTGAATCCAAAGAGAAAGTTTTATATGAAAGAGGTGTTGGGGATAATAAATATTTAGGATATACAAGAAATTATATTCCAGTTATAACTTATAGTAATGAATCTTTAACTAATCAGCATAAAGATGTTAAGTTAAAAAAAATTCAAGATGATAGAATAGTAGCAGAAATATTATGAGGTGAATTATGCATCAGGATCCAGAATGCTTATTCTGTAAAATTGTAAATAAAGAAATTCCTTCTGAAGTTGTATTTGAAGATGATAAAGTTGTCGCTTTTAAAGATATAGATCCGCAAGCTCCAGTACATATCGTTATAGTTCCAAAAGAACACTTTAATAATATTATTGAAGCTCAGGATAATAATGATTATCTAAATGGTCTTCTAAATGCTGCTGTTAAAGTTGCTAAAGATCAAAATCTAGATGATGGTTTCAGATTAGTTATAAACACAGGTAAAGAAGGTGGTCAGACGGTTGAACATTTGCACCTCCATCTATTAGGCGGACGTAATATGCAGTGGCCTCCAGGATAATTTTCTTGACAATAAGTTTTGATCTTAATATAATATCCGTTATGCTAATTAACTTGTTAAAGGGGGTGAGATAATGTCTGAAGTTTATGTTAAAGAAAATGAAACTCTTGAAAGTGCTTTACGTAGATTTAAAAGAAAAACCGCTATGGCTGGCATTATGAGTGAAATTAGAAAACGTGAACACTATGAAAAACCGAGTGTTAAACGTAAGAAAAAATCTGAAGCTGCCAGAAAACGTAAGATGAAGCGGAGAAGATAAATGACTCTAAAAGAACAATTATTAGCTGATTTGAAAGCTGCAATGAAGAATAAAGAAAAAGTAAAAAAAGATACTATTACTATGATTCGAGCAGCTATTCTTCAAGAAGAAAAAGATAAAAAAATTACTCTTGATGACGATCAGATCATCGTAATCGCTTCAAAACAATTAAAACAAAGAAAAGACTCTTTAGAAGACTTTAAAAAAGCTAACAGAGAAGATTTAATTGATCAGACACTTGAAGAAATTAAAGTAATTGAATCTTATCTCCCAAAACAACTTGATCAAGATGAACTGACTGCTATTGTTCAGGAAACAATTGATGAACTTGGCGTTTGTAGTAAAAAAGATATGGGCAAAGTTATGAAAACTATAATGCCTAAGGTAGCTGGTCAAGCTGATGGAAAACAAGTAAATAAAATTGTTCAAAATATTTTAAAATAATACTTGACAACAATTATCAAAAGTCGTAGAATATAAGGTGCTGTCGAGGTGTAGCGCAGTTTGGTAGCGCACATGGTTTGGGACCATGGGGCCGAAGGTTCGAATCCTTTCACCT
>CANQNI010000050.1 GCA_947625175.1 uncultured Eubacteriaceae bacterium
ATTATTATCTAAGAGGATTTGTTATTCATATACCGGAATTAATCGAAGTCGATCTTGAAAACGAGAGAATCCTAAAAGAATATATCGAAGGCACTATTATCGTTGATTTAGTCAAGAATGATCAAATGAAGGAAAGCTATTTTAAACAGATAAAAGAAATGTATGATCTACTATATACTGTCAAAACTAATAATGATTATTTTTCAACTAACTTTGTTGAATAAGATGTTTTGCTTTACAATATTGATTACGAATGTAATAAATACAAGGATGAATGGAATTACAAAAGTTGGGGAGTTAAGTATTGAACAAAGAAACCCAAGTCTTACAGTATTTAAAAAAGGAGATTTAAATGTATTTTGATTCTTTATGGAATGAATTCAAAAATTTACCTGAAATTGAAGCAATAGCTTTAGGCGGTTCTAGAGCTGGAACTAATTATGATAAAAATTCAGATTACGATTTATATATTTATTGTAATCAAATTCCTGAAGAAAGTATAAGAAAGCAAATCCTCCAAAAATATTGTCAGTATATGGAAATTGAAAATTCTTTTTGGGAATTGGAAGATGACTGTACTTTAAAAGATGGAATCGATATAGATATTTTATATAGAAATTTTGATGAATTTTCTCAAACTGTAAATTCAGTAGTTCAAGATCATAATGCTTATAACGGTTATACCACTTGTATGTGGCATAATTTATTAAATAGTAAAATTCTATATGATAAAAATGGAAAGCTACGAAAACTACAAAAACAATACGATATTCCTTATCCAGAAGAATTAAGAGCGAATATAATTAATAAAAATATGCGTCTTCTAACTGGTAATCTACCTTCTTATGATATTCAGATTAAAAAAGCTTTAACTCGAAAAGATCTAGTTAGTGTTAATCATAGAATAGCAGCGTTTCTAGAATCCTACTTCGATATTATATTTGCTTTAAATCGTTTAACTCATCCAGGAGAAAAAAGAATGGTTCAATTAGCTTTACAACAAGCAGAAATTCTACCAAAGAATTTTGAAAATAATTTAAATAAACTATTTGAAAATATGTTTAAAGATTCTGAGACAACTATTCAAACTTTAAACGATATGATTACTGAAATAGAAAAAGAAGTTAACTCTAATTAATTTTACATAAATTGGATTATCTCTTTTAATATTATGAGATTATTCAAACTCTCGAATATTTGGAGTTTTATCCTATTCTTTCAAATTAAAAGAGTTCAATATAGTAGAGATTATATAATTATCCGACATTTAATAAAAATTAATAAAAAACCGACTGATATAGTCGGTAATAATTGCATAATAATGGTGGTCGTCACAGGGCTCGAACCTGTGACCCCTTGCTTGTAAGGCAAGTGCTCTCCCAGCTGAGCTAGACGACCAGTTAATTAATATTTATTTAAATTGGTAGCGGCGAACAGATTTGAACTGCTGACACTACGGGTATGAACCGTATGCTCTTGCCAACTGAGCTACGCCGCCATATAAATGGTCGCGGAGATAGGATTTGAACCTATGACCTCCGGGTTATGAGCCCGACGAGCTTCCTGACTGCTCTACTCCGCAATATTAATTGGTGCCGGAGATCGGAATCGAACCGATACGGTAAACAATATACCGCAGGATTTTAAGTCCTGTGCGTCTGCCAGTTCCGCCACTCCGGCGTGCTGTTTTTTTCAGCAATCAATATAATAGCACCTTAACCTAATTGTGTCAACAAAAATTTAAAAATTTTTTTATTGTAACAAATAAGCTAAGTCTGATGTGATATATAACCGGTCTACTAGACGTTGATTCATTATAGCATTTACAATATCGAAATCGTCTTTATTATAGGCTATAAATATTTTATTAGGAATTTTTTTAATTGTATTTATATTTAAACCGATAATTCGTTGATCAAGGCTTGCATTTACTACTTTACCACGTTTATTTAAAATATGACCGCATAAAACACCAATAGCACCATTTTCTTTTACTTCTTCTAATTCGCTTAATTTAAAACCGCTTTCAATAAGTAAGTCATCTTTTTGAATCATCTCTGGAGCTAGAATTGCTATATCACTTCTAGCAGCCATATCTAATAATTTCTTGATTTCTGATTCATTCTTAATTAAGCGGGCAATTTTCTTTTGTTCTACATAAACAGGTGAACAAATTTGATAGGCTTTGGCTCCAAACATTTTAGCTAGAGCATATAGTAGCTCAGTTGAATTTTTCTTGTGTACTAATGGAGTAATACTTCCGTTTAATTGTACTACTCGGACATTAGTTTTAATTTCTGGAGTCTGTGATTCTAAAATATCAATTAAATTGGATAAAACTGAATTCCATGTTATCCCAATAATTGAATTACTAATGACCAAGTGTTTAAGATCATCCAACAATGTCTGATTTAATTTATCAATAACCTTATCAGTTTCTTCCATTGAATTAGGGATAACGGTTACACTTTTTAGATTATATTTTTTCTTTAACACATTTTCTAAATTACTAGTTAAAGCTTGAGGTTGCTCGATTTGAATTTTTACATAACCTAATTCTTGAGCTTTTTTAATAAGTCTACTAACCGTAGGTTTTGATAAACCAATAATTTGACTAATTTTATTTTGAGGAATGCGATCGATATAATACATCCGAGCTACTTGAAGTATTTGATTATTTTTGTCTGAGTCCATAAAAGCTCCGTTACTATTATCTGTAATAATAATAGCATAAAATTTTACTTTAAAAATCTAAATAAATTATTATATTGGGTAAAATTATATAATTAATTTTAGATTATAATAATTAAAAAAAAGAAGAAAAATATGGCTGTAATAACTTTTATTGGTTCAGGACAAATGGCGTCCGCTCTTACTTTTCCTGCTTTTGAAAACGATAACGAAGTCAGACTTGTAGGTTCGCCACTTGATAATGAAATAATAGAGCAATTAAAAAAAGATAACTACCATAAAACGTTAAAACGTACTTTACCGGATGGTATTAAATATTATTATAAAGATGAAATTAAAGAAGCTCTAAAAGGTGCTGATGTTGTTATTGGTGGTGTTTCAAGTTTTGGAGTAGATTGGTTTGGAAATGAGGTTCTTCCCCTAATAAATCCAGATATTCCTGTTTTAACCGTAACTAAGGGAATGATAAATCAGGATGATGGATCAATGATAACTTATCTTGATTATTGGAATTCTCTTACAAATAATCAACTTAATTTAAATGCTATTGGTGGTCCTTGTACTAGCTACGAATTAGCTGACCATGATAATTCAGCGGTAACTTTTACAGGAAGTAATTTAGAAACTTTAAAATATTTAAAAAATCTTTTTAAAACAGATTATTATAATATATCGCTTTCAAACGATATTCAGGGTGTTGAATTTGCTGTAGCTTTAAAAAATGCCTATGCATTAGCTGTTACTTTAGCCGTTGGACTTTCCGAAAAGAAAGAAGGACCTGGTATTCTTCACTATAATTCTCAGGCAGCTCTATTTATGCAAAGTGCCAAAGAAATGAATAAATTGTTAGAGCTCGCTGACGTTTTACCGGAAAATGTTTTCCTTGGAATAGGAGATTTATATGTAACAGTTTTTGGGGGAAGAACTAGAAGGATAGGTACTCTTTTAGGGAAGGGATATAACTTTGAAGAGGCTATGAAAGAACTTCAAGGAGTGACACTAGAATCAATTGTAATAACAAAGAGAACAGCTGAAGCAGTAAAAGAATTAGCAAAACGTGGAAAAGTTGATTTAAATGATTTTCCTTTACTTCTACATATTGACGAAATAATCAATAAAAATAAAGAAGTTAATATTCCATGGGAAAAGTTTGAATCTATAACAATTAAAAATTAAAGGAATTATAAATGTTTGATATTGCAATTATTGGTGCTGGAGTAGCAGGATCTTATATAGCTCGCGAATGTTCACGGTATCAGTTTAAAGTAGCTTTAATAGATGGTGAAAGTGATGTTGGTAATCAGATTTCTATGGCTAACTCTGCTATTGTTCATGCAGGATTTGATGCTCCAAGTAATAAGTTAAAAGGAAAATTTAATGCAGCTGGTTGTATCATGTATGGTAAAGTTTGTGAAGACTTAGACGTCCCATTTAATCGATGTGGATCTTTAGTTGTTGCCCATGATGAATTTGAAATGTTAAAACTTCATGAACTTTATAAAAATGGACTTCAAAACGGAGTTCCGGGAATGCAAATATTGTTTCAGAAAGAAGTTCATGAAATGGAAGAAAATTTAGCTGATGATATTTGTGGAGCTTTATACGCTCCTGATGCTGGAGTTGTTTCACCATTTGAATTAGTAGTTAAACTCGCTGAAAATGCCGTTGATAATGGAGTTGAACTTTTTTTAGATACCGTTATAACTGATATTGAAAATAAAGAAGATTATTTTTTATTAAAATCAAATAACCAGGAATTTAAAGCTAAAATTGTTATTAATGCGGCTGGTATTTATGCAGACGACGTTTATGAAATGGTTGGCGATCCATATTTTGAATTATTAGCTAGAAAAGGTCAATATTTCATTTTTGATAAAGAAGTAGGAGATTTAGTTAATACTGTTATTTTTCCATGTCCATCAGAAAAAGGAAAGGGAATTCTAGTAGCTCCTACTGTCCATGGTAATCTTTTGATTGGACCTGATGCTAATCCAACTGAAAAAGGTGATATTTCAACTACTCAAAATGAATTAAATAATATCAAAATTACAGCAGCAAAGAATGTTCCTGTTATTAAAGAGAATTTTGGAAAAATTATCAGGAATTATGCTGGAACACGAAATACACCAATAAAAGCAGAATTTACAACAACCGATGGTGATTTCATTATTGAAGAATCTCCAGTAAAAAAATTTGTTAATGTAGCTGGTTATGAGTCACCAGGATTAACCTCCATTCCTGCAGTTAGTTTTTATGTTTTAAATGAAATCATTCTTCCTATTTGTCGTAGAGAAAATATAGAAATTAAAGAAAATCCAAATTTTAATCCAAAGAATAAAAAGCATATTTATTTTAATGATTTATCTTCTGAAGAAAAACAGGAATTAATAAAAGAAAATCCAAAATATGGAAAAGTGATTTGTAGATGCGAAACTATTACTGAAGGTGAAATAATTGATACTATTCATCGGAGTGCAGGAGCAAAATCAGTAAAAGGAGTTAAAAAGCGCTGTCGAGCAGGAATGGGAAGATGTCAGGGAGGATTCTGTAGTCCTAGAGTTGTTGAGATTCTGTCAAGAGAGCTTGACATTCCAATGGATGAAGTTAGCTATGATAAAAAGAAAAAAAGTTACATCTTAAATGGAAAGACGAAAGTAGTAGATTCAAATGAATAAGGTTTATGATACTGTCGTATTAGGAGGTGGCCCGGCTGGATTAGCAGCTGCTGTTGAAGCAAAAAAAGCCGGAGCTCAAGACGTCTTAATTCTTGAAAGAGACAGAGAATTAGGTGGAATATTAAACCAGTGTATTCATAATGGTTTTGGTCTTCATACTTTTAATGAACAATTAACAGGTCCTGAATATGCTGAACGTTTTATTGATATGGTTAAAGACTTAAATATTCCCTATGAACTGGATACTATGGTTCTTGATTTAGAAGATAAGGGAGAGGTTAAACGAATCCATACAATAAATGAAGAAGATGGCTACAATATTATTGATACTAAGTCGGTAATTTTGACTATGGGATGCAGAGAGAGAACTTCAGGAGCAATAGGTATTCCTGGATATAGACCAGCAGGTATTTTTACTGCTGGTACAGCTCAACGTTACATCAATATGGAAGGCTATATGGCTGGTAAGAAAGTGGTCATTCTAGGAAGTGGAGATATAGGTTTGATAATGGCCCGAAGAATGACTTTAGAAGGAGCTGAAGTAGAAGCTGTTTGTGAGATTATGCCTTATTCAAATGGTCTTACCAGGAACATAGTCCAATGTTTGGACGATTATGATATTCCCTTAAAGCTTTCTCATACAATTACTTTTATTCATGGTAAAGATAGAATAGAAGGTGTAACCATTCAGAAAGTTGACGAGAAGCTTCAACCAATTGCTGGAACTGAAGAATATATTCCATGTGATACTTTATTGTTATCTGTAGGTTTAATCCCTGAAAACGAGATCTCTCGTAAAGCAGGAGTAGAAATAGATAAAAGAACCAATGGACCAGTAGTTTCTGAATTAAGAGAAACTAGTATTCCTGGTGTCTTTGCGGCTGGTAATGTAGTTCAGGTTCATGACTTAGTTGACTTTGTTTCTGAAGAAGCTGGATTAGCTGGTAAAGGAGCAGCTAAATTTATACAGAATAATTTATCAGATAATATTTCATTTACTACAGAAACAGATAATAATTTATCTTATGTTATTCCACAGGAAATAGCTCTAGATAATGTTGAAGATGCTGTAACTTTTTATATGCGTGTTAGAAATGTTGCTGAAAATAAAGTAATCAATGCCTATTTTGGAGACAAGAAAATAGCAACAAAACGTGGACGTAAATTTGTTCCTGCCGAAATGATTAATTTTAAAATTCCAAAATCAAAACTGGAAGGATATGAAGGTAAATTAAGATTTGTTTTGGAGGATAAATAATGACTACAACTAAAGAACTTATATGTATTTCCTGTCCTATGGGATGTCATTTAAAAGTTACAGTTGATGGAGAAGATATTCAGGTGGAAGGTAATACCTGTAAAAATGGTATTACTTATGGAATTGAAGAAGTTACTAATCCAAAAAGAATCATTCCAACTACAGTAATAGTAGAAAACGGAAAATTACCGCGATTGCCGGTTAAAACATCAGAAGCAGTTCCAAAAGAACTAATTTTTGACATAATGAACGAAGTAAATAAAGTTAAAGTTAAAGCTCCAGTTAAAATGGGTGATATTATAGTCGAAAATATTTTAGGTACTGGTGCTAATATTATAGCTACTCGTTCAATGGAATCCTTATAAAATTTTATTCATTAATATTTAATGAAAATAATTCAATATTTAAAAAAATTTAAATATTTTTAAAGTAAATACTATATACTTTGATTGACTCGGAAAAGAAATAGACTTATAATATCTTTTCCGAGTTATTTTAATCGGTAATAATTTTTAAAAGATTAATTATTAAATTATTGTTTTTATGAATAAATTAAAAGCTGAAAACTTAGAAATTAATAATAATGAAACGATTGTTTTAGCTTTATCTGGTGGAATAGATTCTATGGTTTTATTAGATTTATTAAACCGGAAAAAAAATAAAGTAGACTATAATTTAATAGCTGTTCATATTAATCATCAATTAAGACCTGAATCGAAATTTGAGGAAATTTATTTAAAAAATTATTGTCAGGAAAATAAGATTAAGTTTATTTCTGAAAAAATTGATTTAGGTAATACTGGAATTGAAGCAAATGCTAGAGCTTTAAGATATTCAGTTTTAAAAAGGATAGCTCAGGAAAATAGTGCAGATAAAATAATTACAGCTCATCATAAAAATGATCAAGCTGAAACTATTTTTTTGCATTTATCCCGAGGTTCTGGTAGTAAAGGATTAGAAGGTATTTTAGAAAAATCTTATTTAGATTCGTTTGAGTTATACCGTCCCTTTATAAATATAAGTAAAAAAGAAATTATTCAGTATGGTATTGATAATCAGATTCCTTATTTAAATGATTTAAGTAATTCTGAAAACCGTTATACTAGAAATATCGTTAGAAATACAATTTTTCCTACTATTGAAGAAAATTTTCCAGAATTTCAAGATAAATTAGTTCAAACAAGTAATTTTATCCAACAAGAAAATAATTTTGTTAATAATATCATTAATAATATAATAATTAAATGGGTACAAGTTGATCGAGATTTAATTAGTTTTGATTCTCGAATTTTTACAGATCTAAATCAACTGTTAGAGAAAGAACATTTAGATTATTTTGATAACCAATCAAAAGATTTTTTATTAAAAGAGTTAGTTAGAAGTAGTATTAGTAAAATCGGATTACTAAAGGATTTTACTGAAAGTCACGTTAAAAATATTATAAGTTTTTTTAAAACTAACGAATCTGGATCTTTAGATCTTCCAAATAATCTTAAAGCCATTATTGCAAGTGGACAATATATTATTGGATCCAGTGATTTATATGGAAAACAATTCGGTTATTATCCTCTTGAGGATATTAACGTTAAAGATAGAGTTTATTATTTTGTTAAAGAGGGTATTTCATTATCGGTAAAAAAAGGTATTCTAAAGGATTTTAGTATTCCAAGTAAAAAAGAGAAGAGATTATTAATTCCTGAAAAAATCATTAAAAATCAACTTATTGTTAGAGCAAAACTTGAGGGAGATAGAATAAATTTAACTGGAATGAAAAATCCAAAAAAGTTGTCACGTTTTTTTATTGATAGAAAGGTCCCGGCGTTTTTAAGAGAGAATATTCCAATCGTTGCTGATACTAATCAAATATTATGGATACCTAATTTTTATTTAAACCCTAAAATTAAATTAGATAATCCTAATGAAGAAGTATTGGAGTTAACATTTTCAAAAATTATATAAAGAGGTAAAGAAAATTGAATAAGTATCTTAAAATGATGGGTTTTTATTTACTTATCTTACTAGTAATAATAGTTGCAGTTACTTTTCTTAATCCAATACAATCTGAAGTTGAGACAATTACTTATAGTGAGTTAGTAAATCATTTAGAAAAGAAAGATATAACTGATATTGAACTTAATGAGTCATCTGTCAGTGGAACTTTAAAAGATGGAACAGAATTTACTGCAGTTGTTCCCGCTTATGTTATTGATTCTCAGGTAGCTAATTATATTACTGATTCACCTGATATGAATGTAACAGTAGCAAAACCTGTTGATTCTTGGTGGATTTCACTAATACCTTCTGCTGTAGTCATAATTATGATGATCGTTTTCTTTATGATTTTTTCACAGCAAGCTGGTGGTGGTGGAAAAGTTATGAACTATGGTAAAAGCAAAGCTAAAATGACTAATGGTAATGAAACTTCGGTTACTTTTAGAGATGTGGCTGGGGCTGATGAAGAAAAGCAGGAACTAGAAGAAGTAGTAGATTTCTTAAAAGCTCCTGAACGTTACCATCGTCTTGGAGCTAGAATTCCTAAAGGAGTTTTATTAGTTGGCCCTCCGGGAACAGGTAAAACTTTATTAGCTAAAGCTGTTGCTGGAGAAGCTGGTGTTCCTTTCTTCTTTATTTCTGGTTCTGATTTTGTTGAAATGTTTGTTGGAGTTGGGGCTTCTAGAGTACGTGATTTATTTGAGTCTGCCAAGAAAAATTCACCTTGTATTATCTTTATTGATGAAATAGATGCTGTTGGACGTCATAGAGGAGCAGGCTTAGGTGGTGGACATGATGAACGTGAACAAACACTTAACCAATTACTAGTTGAAATGGATGGATTTGGAGTTCACGAAAATGTTATTGTTATTGCAGCTACAAACAGACCGGATATTTTAGACCCAGCTTTATTGAGACCAGGAAGATTTGATAGACAAGTTACTGTTGGTGTTCCTGATGTTAAAGGCCGTGAAGCTATTCTTGATGT
>CANQNI010000051.1 GCA_947625175.1 uncultured Eubacteriaceae bacterium
TCAGGAAGCAGGTAAATTAAAAGTTGAGCCATTACAACTTTAAAGGTTAGTAAATGCTTTGATCTGGGATCTCTCTTTTCACGAACCGCATCTGTTACTTCTTTTTTCTTTGGCATTAAAGCCTCCTTTAAACGCTTAGTATTAGGCCTAGATTCGATTCGATAAGATTGTTTTCTAAGGCTATTATATCCTATTTGAGATCCCTAAACCATTTAATTGAAATTTATTTCGAAATCTCTAATTACTTTTAAAACAACTGTTCGGTTTCTAAACAATTTAGTGTCGTTTCAATTAAGTTGTAATCGTTTATAGTTAATGTAAAAACAAAAGGCAGTATAACTGCCAAATTTTAAAGTAATGGAGCTAACAATCTTGATAATGATTCTTTAATCTTTTGATTGGTGTCTCTATTTAAATATTTACCTAGGGAATAGTGATCAGATACTTCAAGATCTTTATTAAAGTATTTGTTTAGTTCCTGAGTTACCTTTCTATCATAGATAAAAGCTGAACATTCAAAGTTTAAGGAAAAAGATCTTATATCAAAATTACAGGACCCAACTACACTGAGTGAATCATCAATTGTCATAACCTTGCTGTGGACAAAGCCTGGTAAATACCTGTAGACTTTCGCACCATATTCAATTAATTCGCCAACATAAGATAGAGTCGTTGGATAAATAAATGGATGATCAGGTTTGTTTGGAATTAAAATTTCAACTTTAACACCAGAATTTAAAGCAATTTTTAAAGCTTCATCAATTGAATTGTCCAGAACAAAGTAAGGGGAGGTAATTCTGATATTATCCTTAGCATCGTTAATCATTTTAATATAGCCCTGTTTAATAACCTGATTAGTCATATCAGGACCACTTGCAACGATCTGGATACCAGTTGAGCCAAAGTCTTCAGCTTCATCTTCCGGGAAAAATTGTGGATATTCTTTTATTTCATTAAAGACAACATTTTCCTGTCCGGTGGTTGACCAG
This sequence comes from uncultured Eubacteriaceae bacterium, assembly GCA_947625175.1. Classification (GTDB taxonomy): domain Bacteria; phylum Bacillota; class Clostridia; order Eubacteriales; family Eubacteriaceae; genus CANRHG01. Next base: position 990 of record CANQNI010000051.1, read on the forward strand.
TCAGAAAGAAAGCGCCACTGCATTTCTTTAACAGCATCACCCTGAATTCTAAGGTGGGTATCGCGCCAGTAACCAAATTTTTTCTTTAAACCAAGATACTCATCACCAATATTAAAACCACCAATATAACCGATCTTACCATCAATAACCACATTTTTTCTATGGTTACGGTAGTTAAGTCTGGTATTAAAATATCGGGAGATAAAATGAAGTTTGCTGGGAAGGAACGGTCCTATTTTTCCACCAGCTGCTCTAATTTTCTTTACAAACTTGGTTACATGATTACTTCCGATTTCATCATAAAGAATTCTGACTTCAACTCCTTCTTTAGCTTTCTCTTCAAGAATATCAATTATTTCATTTCCCAAATTATCATTATTAATAATATAGAATTCCACATTAATACTCTTCTTGGCATTTCTAAAGTCTTCCTTCATCTGATCAAACAGCTCTTTCCCATCTGTAAAAATTTCAACCCGGTTATTTTTAGTATAAAGAGCATCACTAACATTTATATGATATTCAATGTTATCTTTAAAATCACCAAAGTCATAGAAAGCCTGAAGTGGTGATAAACTAATTTCACGCTTTTGCATTTTGAGTTTGTCATTATAATTGCTGTTATCATTCTTTGAATAACGGTATATTCGCCGGAGAGAAAATTTCTGGGAGAATAAAATATAAAAGATAAATCCGATTACTGGAAAAAGCCAGATAAAGAGTAACCAGGCATATACCGAGTTTGGTTGTTTACGCTGTAAAAATATAACCGCAATTGACAAAAAGATATTAACAACAAAAGTTGTTAATCCGTATACTGTATGCAGGTTATAAACTGAATAGATATCCATTTTAAATGCTTTCTAGAATATTGCTTCGAATGGTGTTTAGATCTTCCTTGGTTAAATCAGTATTTTCTATTAAATAATTATCCACATTTCCATAATTATCACGGATATAATTCAATTGAACTTCAAGCCAGTCAGGATCAACTCCGTAAAAATCGCGTTCGTCAGATTGAGTATTGCTAATATTACCAAACTGGGCAGCTAAAACTGAAATGGCTTCATTAAATCTATGGTTAGTAAGAGAGTATTCTGAAATAATCTTTTCTTCGTCTATTCCGGCTATTAACATAATCAGGGCTATCATAAACCCGGTTCGGTCTTTACCATTAGTACAGTGAATATAAATCTTAGCATCAGGTTCATCTCTTAGAACTTTAAGAACTTCCGCAAACATAGGGGCTCTATCTTTAACCTGAGCATAATATAATCCTTTCATATAATTGCTAATCGTAGTCGGATTTAATTCCTGCTCAAAAGGATCGAGATTGGGAAAATGTAAATTATCCAAAACAGGAATGTTCCGGTACTTGGCCCCGACTGGAACTCTATCGGGATAATATTTTGAATTGGCACTGCCTCTAAAATCAAAGATATAATCTAGCCCCAGATTTTCAAATTTAAGATGATCATGATAATCCAAATGTCTAAGCTCTTCACCCCGGTAGATTTTATTCCACTTAATTCGTTGATTTTTATTATTGGTATAACCACCGATATCACGCATATTAAAGGCTGTATCAAAGGGTAAAAACCGTTTATCTAAATAAGATTCATCACAATACCTGAGGTGATGGGCATCATAGAAGTCTGTTAATTTATGTTTACTCATATTTCTCCTGGGTAATAAAACAAAAAAAGTAGAAGTACATTAATTGAAGAATAAGCCGGCAGGAATCTATATTCATATTCCGTTCTGCTCCTCTAAATGTAGTTATTGCAATTTTTATTCGATTGTAAATCCATCAAGTTCTGTAATCCACAATTATAACACATGTCTGTGTGATGAAATTACCCGAACTCTTAGAGAATATAGTAAATCAGATTATAATATTTCCTCAGTTTATCTGGGTGGGGGTACCCCTAATATCCTTCCTCTAAACGAACTTGAAAAATTAATCCGACATCTTGAAGATAAATTTGACTTGAGTCTTAATGAGATTAAAGAAGTTACTATTGAAGTCAACCCAAATCTTTCTGACCTGAATTATTTTAAGAAACTTAAGGATCTTGGATTTAACCGGATTAGTGTAGGAGTTCAGTCCCTAAATAATGGAATTTTAAAGCTTATGGGAAGAAAACATACAAAAGAGGATGTCTTTAACTGTTTAGATTATTTAAGTACAGCCGGTTTTACTAATATCTCTACAGATCTAATGTTTAATTATCCTACCCAGACAGAAGAAGATGTGCTTGATGCCATTAAAACTTTGAGTCATTATCCAATAAATCACTTCTCTGTTTATTCTTTATCAGTAGAACCTAAAACAATTCTAGCTAAACAATTAGAGAATAAAAAGATAAAACTCAATAGGGAAGATAATGAAAGAAAAATTTATTACCACATTAATTCAACTCTAAAACATCTCGGCTTTAATCATTATGAAATCTCAAATTATGCCAAACTCGGGTATGAATCAAGGCAAAATAATCTTTACTGGAAGCAGGGAAGATACTTTGGCTTTGGTCCAGCAGCTTCTTCTTTTCTGGGAAATACCAGAATAGATAGACCTGCCAATTTAAAGGCCTATATGAACAAAGATCCAATTCCAGAAGAAAATATTTTCAGTCTCTCTGAGAGAGAATTAAAAGAAGAATTTATGTTTTTGGGTCTTAGAAGACTTGAGGGAATTAATGATTCTGACTATCAAAAGCGGTACAATTCCTCATTCTTTACTGATTTTAGGGATCCAATTAATAGACTTTTAGAAAACAAAACGATTTCGATTAATCAAGATAATATTAAATTAACCCCACTGGGACTCGATTTTGCTGACCGCGTTTCTCTAGAATTTTTACTTTAATTGAAAATTTTCTTTTAATTGAACTGTTATTAGGGTATTAATAACTTAGACATGAAATTTGTTAGGTATATTCCATAATAGAAATTACAATTTCTATATAGAATTGGTATAGGTGATTATATGACAGATGATGAAACTTTAGATTTAAATGAAGAATTAGATAATCCAGAAAGTTCAACTGAATCTAAAAGTATGGATGAAATTCCTGAAGTTTCAGCGGATAGTGAGTTAAACGAACCTGAGGCTATTGAAGAAATTGCAGAGCCTGAAGTTCTTCAGGTAGAAGATGAAATTGATAAATTAAAAGAAGAACTCAAAGATGAAAAAGCTAAAAGCGATGAATTAAAAGATCGCATGCTTCGAATTCAGGCTGACTTTGAGAATTATAAAAAACGTACTCAAAGAGAAAAGGAAGATATAGCTGAATATACAAAGAGTGAATTACTCAAGAAGTTACTTCCAGTTCTGGACAATTTTGATCTAGCCTTGTCACATTCATCAACAGATAATCCGGAAGCTTATAAAAAGGGTGTTGAACTGGTTTCAAAACAGTTAAGAGATGTACTGGATTCTGAAGGATTAAAAGAAATAGAAGCAGAAGGTAAAGAATTTAATCCTAATTATCACCATGGAGTAGCTGTGGATCAGAATCCGGATGTAGAAGATCAACATGTAACTGAAGTATTTCAAAAAGGATATGAACTTAACGGGAAGGTTATCCGTCCCTCAATGGTAAAAGTAAATCAAAAATAGAAAATTAGGAGGCTTAAATAATGGCTAAAGAAAAGATTATTGGTATTGACTTAGGTACAACAAACTCTTGTGTGGCTGTATTAGAAGGTGGCGAACCTGTTGTAATTCCAAATGCTGAAGGTAACAGAACAACCCCATCAGTAGTTGCTTTTACAAAAGATGGTGAAAGATTAGTTGGTCAGGTTGCTAAACGTCAGGCTGTTACTAATCCGGATAACACGATTGTTTCTATTAAACGTCTAATGGGTTCTGACCAGACAGTTAATGTTAATGGTGAAGTTTATACCCCTCAGGAAATTTCAGCTATGATTCTTCAGAAACTAAAGAAAGATGCTGAAGCCTATCTAGGTGAAGAAGTTAAAAAAGCGGTTATCACCGTTCCGGCTTACTTTACAGATGCTCAAAGACAAGCTACCAAAGATGCAGGTAAGATTGCTGGTTTAGATGTTCAACGTATTATTAATGAACCAACCGCAGCTGCTTTAGCTTATGGTCTTGATAAATCAGATGAAGCTCAAAAGATCATGGTATATGACTTAGGTGGTGGTACTTTTGATGTATCTATCCTGGAACTTGGTGAAGGTGTTGTTGAAGTTATCGCTACTAATGGGAATAACCATCTTGGTGGAGACGACTTTGATGAAACTATAGTTGAATGGATGGCAGATGAATTCCAGAAGAATAATGGAATTGATTTAAGAAAAGATAAAATGGCTCTCCAGCGTTTGAAAGAAGCAGCTGAAAAAGCTAAGATCGAACTTTCAACGGTTATGAAGAGTGATATTAACTTACCATTTATTACAGCTAATGAAAATGGACCACTTCACTTAGAATTATCATTAACTAGAGCTAAATTTAATGATTTAACTAGAGGTCTGGTAGAAAAGACTAAAGAACCTGTAAAACTGGCTATGGATGATGCTGGTATGCAGAAAAATGATTTGAATAAAGAACTTTTGGTTGGTGGTTCTACCCGTATTCCAGCTGTTCAGGATCTCGTTAAGGAACTTGCAGGTGACGAACCATATAAAGGAATCAATCCAGACGAATGTGTAGCTATGGGTGCTGCTATTCAGGGTGGTGTTTTAGCTGGTGAAGTTAAAGACGTATTACTACTCGATGTAACCCCGCTTTCACTTGGTATTGAAACTTTAGGTGGTGTATTTACCAGACTAATTGATAGAAATACAACTATTCCTACCAAGAAGAGCCAGATCTTCTCAACTGCTGCAGATAACCAGACCGCTGTTGATGTTCACGTTCTACAGGGTGAAAGAGAAATGGCAGCTGATAACAAGACCTTAGGCCGCTTCCAGTTAACAGGAATTCCAGCAGCAAAACGTGGTATTCCACAAATCGAAGTTACTTTTGATATTGATGCTAACGGTATCGTTAACGTATCAGCTAAAGACCTGGGAACTGGAAAAGAACAAAACGTTGTTATTAAATCAACAACCAATATGTCTGAAGAAGATATCGAAAAGGCTGTTAAAGAAGCAGAACAGTTTGCTAAAGAAGATAAAAAGTTAAAAGACCTTATTGAAGCTAGAAACAACGCTGATACAGCTGCTTATAGTGCTGAACAGTCATTAACTGAAATGGGAGATAAGATAACAGAAGCTGAAAGACAGGAAGTTAATGAAAAAATAGCAGAAGTTCGTGAAGCTGTAGAAGGTGATGATATCGATAGAATCCAGCGTAAGATGAATGAATTAAATGAAAAATTATATCCATTAGCACAGAAGATGTATCAGGATACTGCTAAGGTAGAACCTCTTGATGAAGAACTCGATGCTGAAGCTGGTGATGATGATGTTGTTGAAGCTGAATATGTAGAAGTTTCTGATGACGAAAATTAATTAAATTGAAATTTTAAGTGATGGGAACCTGGTTCCTGTCGCTTTATGTTGTAATAAACAGTATTGTATTTCTAGCGGTAACAGTGCGGGAAATAAGAGGTTTATTTTATGGCAGAACAAAAACGAGATTTTTATGAAGTATTGGGAGTTAGTAAAACTGCTGATGAAAGTGCGATAAAAAAAGCGTACCGTAAACTCGCACTGAAGTATCACCCAGACAAAAATCCTGATGATAAAGCAGCTGAAAATGCCTTTAAAGAAGTAAACGAAGCCTATGAAATCTTAAGTGATCCGGAAAAACGTAAACTCTATGATCAGTTTGGTTTTGCCGGTGTTGATCAAAATTACCAGGCTGGCCCAGGAGGTCCAGGAGCTGGATTTAATGGTCAGACTTACACCTATTCTGGTGGTCAGGGATTTGGCGGCTTTGAAGATATCTTTAGTGATCTTTTCGGCGGCGGTTCTGCAAGAACATCCGGATTTGGTGGTGGTTTTGGTTCTGGAGGCTTTGGCGGCTTCGGTGGATTTGACGATTTTGGTTTTGGGACTCAAGAACAGGCTAATCGACCAGTCCAGGGAAGTGATATTAAGGTTCGCTTAACTCTCAAATTTAGAGAAGCAGCATTTGGCTGTGAAAAGAAAATTAAGATTAAACGAACAGAAGAATGTAGTCATTGCCATGGAACAGGTAGTGAGCCTGGAGCAAAAGTTGAAACCTGTAGTACCTGTAATGGTCGCGGAAGGGTGAATGTTCAACAACAGACTCCTTTTGGAACTATTAACCAGGAAACAGTTTGTCCTGAATGCCATGGAACAGGGTCTCATTCTACTCAATCCTGTAGCGTTTGTAACGGTAGCGGGACAGTTAGAAAAGAAAGAACCATTAAGATAAGAATCCCTGCCGGTGTTGATAATGATGCCATTCTACCTTTAAGAAACCAGGGTAATGCAGGAATTAATGGTGGTCCAACCGGAGACTTGCTGGTTTATATCCGTGTTACTCCAGATCCATTATTTCAACGGGAAGGAAATAATTTATCCTATACCTTACCGGTAAGCTTTGCAGATGCTGCTTTAGGTGCTAATGTAGAAGCTCCAACTCTCAAAGGTAAGGTTAAAATTAAGATTCCACCTGGAACTCAAAATGGTAAAGTCTTTAAGCTAAAAGGTAAGGGAATTAAATCTACTAAAGGTAATCAAAAGGGTGATCTGCTGGTTACTATTCAAGTGGAAGTTCCTACTGATTTGTCAAAAGAAGCTAAAAAGGCTATCGAAGAATTAAATAATGAAACCAGTAAAGAAAATCATCAGGAATATCAGGAATTCTGGAAGAAAGTGGAAAAATCCAAAGCTTAAAATGATTTAATTCTTTAACTTTATACAAGATAATCTCAAACTACTAATCTTAAGCGGTTAGTAGTTTTTTTATATTCATTTTTTAAATATTTTAAGTTTTTGTTAAAATAAGAGAATTAAGATCGAAAAATTTTCACAAATAACTTAAATCTTATGAATAAAGCAGAAATTAAAAAGAAATTAAATAGTAAAATAACGCATTATTATGAGTCGGGATTCTGGAACTTTGTCAATGAATTTACTCCATTCGGGATAAAACTTTATAATGGCAAAACGGTTTTTGTGGCTATTTATAGTTTTGAACCTTTTTTACAGGGTAGTTTTTTTATTTTCGAAGATATGAAAAAATTTGCTACTTATGAAAATATCTTTGATTTTACCCGTAAACCAAATCTACTCAGAATGTCTGAAAAATATTTATCCCAGGATGGGCTTGCTGTCATGTTAGATGAAAATCAGAATATGCCTGTCGATTTAGGGATGAAACCTGCAAAATATTCCATCTTTCGTTTTAAACCGCATATTCCTCCGGAAAAAACTGATAAAAAAAGTGATCTTGAACTGGTTTTAGAGGTTCTGGAAAAAGTTATGGTATTAAATTTTACTCTGAATTTGCCCTTAGGGGAAAAGATCCTTGAGAGTTTAAAACCGGTTATTGAAGGAAGAGGGATAATACCAATCTTTGATATCAGTCGGAATAAAAGTAAATTGACTGTAGAAAAACTGGTTCTGAATATTAAACCTAAGTATTATAAAAAACTTAAATTTAATAATGAATTATTAATTTCAAAATTAAACAGGACTATGCATATTGGAACCTGGGCTGTTGAATACTTTTATCCTTCAACGGCCTTTAAGTTGGATCAGAAAGATTCAGAGTATGGATTTATTAACGGTTTAATTATCGTAGATCTGGACTATGAATATATGGAACCTATTTTAATTGAAGAAGATGCTTTTAAAAATCCTGAAGAATTTCTAAATAAGGTTGCCCAAGAATTACTTAACTTTGAAAAGTTACCACAGAAAGTGTTGGTACAGGATAAGAGAACAAGAAATGTCCTTAATGATTTTTTCTCTAAAATCGGGATTCAAGTCGAAGTCAAGGATGAAATCGAAGAATTGGATAGGGCTGAAAATGAAATTTTCGATTTTGAAAATAACGAATTAATGCCGGAAAGTGATATGGAAACACTTAGTAAAATAGATGATATTCTGGGGGATCTTAGTGAGGTTGATAGCCCTTATTCAAAGAGAATGCTAGATCATCTACAGGAGTTACGAAAAAATATTATGGAAAGTAATGATTTTGGACAAGATCTAACTTTCGATAACCTACCAGAAAAAACTATTAATTTTGGATATAGGGATTCTGAGGGCAACCGCTGTATTATCGAAGCAAGTAATCAGACTAATCTTTCAGTTATTTTAGCCAAGGTTTTAAACAGAGTAAGTAAAGATGATTATTTTACTGAAGAAGAACTGGATCTCCTCTTAGAAATGGCCGGTTATGATGATAAACTACTAGATCCTAGAAAAGGACAGAAAATAGATTTGTTTATTGTTGACCAAAATCTCTCAGTTACTCTTGAAGTAAATAAAGTTTTACCCAAGACGACTGAAATTATTAGAATCTTTGAATTGGAACCTAATAAGAATAAGTAAATTACTGTTAATTCCTTGCAACTTGATAGGAATTGTGATAAAATGTTAGACAAGCAAAACAAAAAGCTTATTCTCCTTATTAACGGAATGCAATAATCA
>CANQNI010000052.1 GCA_947625175.1 uncultured Eubacteriaceae bacterium
CTAAAATATTTCCAGCTAATACAAACTGACCGTCACCACGTTTTACTCCTAATCTTTTTGATTCACTTTCACGCCCATTTCGAGAAGAACCAACTCCCTTTTTATGAGCAAAAAGCTGTAAATCTAATTTTAACATATTAACACTCCCTTATTTCTAGTTTAATTTCTTCAGGGTATTCCTGTTCGAATTGTTTATAACTTAATATTAATGTATCTAATAATAAGTTTAACTTACTCTGTTCAGATGTAGTTAAAGTATTTCCTATATCCAATTTAATATAACCACTTGTACAGTCGATGTTTAAATTTTTTATATAGGCTATCTCTGTTAAACCATTTAAAATTGCTATAGTAACAGATGATATTCCAGCACAAACAATATTATTTCCATAATCTCCTAAAAGACTATGACCAGAAACTTCTAATTCTGAATAACAGGAATTTTCTTTAATTATACTAATTTTGATCACTTAATCCTGATCACTGACTTCAGTTACTTCTTCTTCCTGAACTTCTTCAACTGGAACTGTCTGGTTTAATAAAATATCGTTTATCTTGATTCTAGTAAAAGGTTGTCTATGTCCCTTTTTTTTACGATACTTTTTTTTAGGCTTATATTTATAGATTATAATTTTATCGCCTTTACCATGTTCTAAAACTTCAGCTTTAACAACTGCATTTTCTACATAAGGAGCTCCAATTTTGATTCCTTCATCATCTGAAACAGCTAAAACTGAATCAATATCAAAGTTATCTCCCTGATCTACTTTAATTTTTTCTACTTCTATAATATCTTCTGGTTGAACCCGATATTGTTTTCCACCAGTTTCAATAATAGCAAACATATTTACCTCCACTTTCCAATCTCGCCTTGCAGGCAAATTAAACCTGTTAAGAGCGGTTCACAATTTATAGATTTTAACTAAAATAATGATTATAGTCAAACATAATTAGAAAATGAAAATAGAGAAATAATTATTTTAAGCATCTGCAGCTGCCTAATATAATTACTTTTCTATTATTTTAAGAAGCTTCTTAAAGATTTTATTATAATAATCTAATTTTCAATAAAATGAATTGAATTTGAATTATTCAAATAAAGCTTTTAAATTGGGAATAATTATTCTCTTTCACTCTATTTACTAATCATTTCTTTTAACTAAATATTCCGGACGTCCTTTAAACAGCTGTAATATTTAAGAATATTTAGTATAATAACCTCTGAAAGTTTATAATTTAACTGACAGATTAATTCAATAAGTGTATTAGAGAGTGCTGATACACTTATTTTTTGAGCCAAAACGACAACTAGAAGAAATTAATCTTCTTAACCAAAACTTAATAATATTTTTCTGAATTCAGGTTTTCCGGATTTCCCACCCATAAATTGTTTTGCTAGCTTTTATTAATTCTTATATTACTATTATACGGATTCTACGTAATTATACAAGCAAATTTTTAATAGTATTTCTTATAATTAGAAACAAAGTTAGTTATTTCAAGGATATATTTATTTAAATTTGCTCAGTTATTTTATTATTTTTGTAAATTTTAAATAAAATATTATTTATAATAATATTAATTTGATTAAAATTTTAAATTATAATTAGACGTTTTAAAAGTAAAATGTTAACTCCCACTTAATTATAGTTATTATTAATATTTTCTTAATAAATATTATTATTTTACTTTTATTGAGAATTTTTTGCTTATTTAGAATAATTTTAAGTAAAATAGAAATAATTAAGTATAATTTATTTTAAAAGAACGTAGTTGGGATTATTATGAAACAAAAGAGACGTTCACGTTTAAATCTTATAATTATTGTTATTTGTTTAATCGTTATTGTCGCGTCAGCTACAGCTATCTTCATGATTCTTTATCCAAAATATAAAGAACGAAAAAATTATGAACAAATTGAACAGATAGCTCAGGATCCCAATCTAGGTACTATTGATTGGGAAGCTCTCAGAGCTATTAATCCTGATATTGTAGCATGGATTACTATTCCAGGAACTCATATAAATTATCCGGTTGTTCAGACAGATGATAATGATTATTATTTACTGCATAATTTTAATAATGAATATTCTGGATACGGAACACCTTTTTTAGATTACGTTTATGATTTTAATAGAGTTCCTCCTGCGCAGAATGCTGTAATTTATGGCCATAATAGTCGATGGGGTGACGAAGTAGGCTTTGAAGGTTTAGAAAAATACGAAGATCAAAGTTATTACTATGAACATCCTAATCTATTTTATACAACAATTAATGATGGTAATGTTCCAGTTGAATATGAAATCGTAGGTGTTATTAAAGAAAATTATGACTTTGATTATAGGAGACCTGATTTTGCTGATCAGAATGATTTTTTAAATTACTATAATAATGTCCTTAGTCATAAATTATATGATGTTAATAAAGGGATATATGAAAATGATCAGCTTGTAACCTTGTCAAGTTGTGTTTTTGATATGGATAATGGAAGAGTTGCTCTGATAGCCCGTAAGATTACTTAACGGCTATCTGGCAACTCTTCATTACATTTATAGCATCTTGATGTAACTCGGGAGTTACTCCAGCACAACAATCTTCCTTTAAAATAATTTCCTTATCTGGATAAAGCGCTCTTAACATTAAAGCATTTGAAATAACACAAATATCAGTACAAAGACCTAATATTTCTATTTCTTCAGGTTCATTCTCTCTTAAGTAATCTATAAGCTCTTCAGAACCAAAAGTATATTTAATAAAAATATTTTCGGAATCAATTTCATTTTTAATAGGTTCAACTAAATCCCATCCATAAGTATTTTCTATACAATGTTCAATAGGAAGATTTTTACCTTCAAGGGTATTTAAATAATCTGTCTTATGGGTGTCCTGGGTAGCTAAAATTTTATAACCTTCATTCTTTTTATTTTTAATTTCATTAACAACATTTTTTACAATACTTTGAGCTTCAGGGGTACCTAAAGTACCATTAACAAAATCATTTTGCATATCAATAACAATTAATACTTTTTCTTTATTACTCATAAAAATTTCCTTTAGTTTCATTAATAAATTGGTATAAATAATAATATCAATATTCTTTGGAGGTTACTATGCCTAAATTTGTTAAAACAGTAAATGATGATATTATTATAATTCCTGATGATGTAGAAATTGAACTAGAAGGGGCTGAAGTTTTAGAGCCTAATACAACAGATGCTGCTGGTGAAAAACATGTTCCAATAGCTAAAATGGATGGAAATGAAGTTGTAGTTTCTGTTGGCGAAGTTGAACATCCAATGATGGACGAACATTTTATTGAAAAAGTTTATTTAAAGACTGATAAAGGATTTTATGAAAAGAATCTAAAACCAGGTGAAAAACCTGAAGCCGTGTTTGTTCTTGAAGAGGATGAAAAGCCTGAAAAAGTTTATGAATATTGTACATTACATGGTCTTTGGGAAAGTGATGTTTAAATTTAGGATTTGGGTTAATCAAATTGATTAACCTTTTATTTTATTTAAAATAATTTCACTAAGAAAAATTGAAGTTTGAAGTAATATTAATAAATTGTTTTCAATTATTGCTAAATTAAATGGCGGAGACGGAGAGATTCGAACTCTCGTATCCTGACGGACCTATCGCATTTCGAGTGCGACCTCTTATGACCTCTTGAGTACGTCTCCAGTTAAGAAATCTATTATAGCATAATTAAGAAAGATTGTAATGAAGAAATTTTATCAGTATCAGTTTAAAACTCAGAAATGGGATATGATTAATATCACCAATTATGTTAAACGCTCTATTGTTGACTCTGGTATTTCTGAAGGAATAGCGATAGTTTATTGTCCACATACTACTGCTGCTATAACAATTAATGAAAATGCAGATCCAGATGTAGTACATGATTTAATATTGGCGGAACAACACTTTTTTCCTAAATTACCTGAGTATCAACATTTTGAAGGAAACTCTCACGCGCATTTATTATCTTCTTTAGTTGGAGCCTCGGAAACAATTTTAATTAAAGATGGAATCCCTGTTTTAGGAACCTGGCAGAGTATTTACTTTTGTGAATTTGATGGTCCCAGAAATCGTAAAATAATAATAGAAATTATGAAAAATTAAAAAGCCGGATAAACCGGCTTAGTTTTATTTCTGAGCTGCTTTTTGTTGTGCTGCAACTTCTTCAGCGAAATTTTCTTCTTTCTTTTCGATACCTTCACCCATTTCAAAACGAGCAAATCTTCTAATTTTAACATTTTCGCCAATAGTTGCAATTTGTTCCTTAACAAGTTCTTCAATTGTTTTATCTGGATCTTTAACAAAGTTCTGATCCATTAAAACATTTTCTTCATAGAATTTTTTAATTCTACCGTCAACCATTCTTTCAACAATTTTTTCAGGTTTTCCTTCATTTAAAGCCTGTTCACGGAGAATTTCTTTTTCATGTTCTATTACTTCTTCTGGAATATCTTCCCTTGATAAGTATGTAGGATTAGTAGCTGCAATATGCATAGCAATATCACGAGCAAAATTTTTAAATCCTTCATTTTTTGCAGCAAAATCAGTTTCACAGTTAACTTCTACCATAGTTCCAATTCTACCACCTAAATGAATATAGGATTCAACAATTCCTTCAGCAGCAATACGACCTGCTTTCTTAGCAGATTTAGCAATACCTTGTTTTCTTAAATATTCACTGGCTTCTTGCATATTCCCGTTACATTCAACGAGAGCTTTTTTACAATCCATCATGCCTGCGCCAGTTTTTTCTCTTAATTCTTTTACTTGTGCGGCAGTTACACTCATTTTTTACCTGTTTCTATTCTTGAACTGTTTCAATTACTATTTCTTCTTCAACAATACCGTCGTCTGTAACAATAATTTCGTCTATTGTTTCTACTTCAACTTTTTCTTCAATTGCTTCTTCTTGAGTATCAACTGATTCTTCTGTAGTTTCTTCAACTTCAGCAGTCTTTTCTTTAGCAGAATCAACTAATTTTTCTTCGACGGGTTCTTCTGAGGTTTCTTCTTCTGTTACTTCTTCAGTTTCTATTAGTCCCTGTTTACCGGCAATAACTCCATCAGCTAAAACTTTTAATATTAAAGCAATAGCTCTGATAGCATCATCATTACCAGGAATTATATAATCTATTTCATCAGGATCACAGTTGGTATCAACAATACTAATAATTGGGATATTAAGTTTTCTAGCTTCAGCAACTGCAATTCTTTCCTTTTTACTGTCGATTATAATTATAGCTTCCGGCATTTTTTTCATTTCTTCAATGCCACCGAGGAATTTTTCAAGACGTTCTCTTTCTCTACGTAAGTGGATAACTTCCTTTTTTGGAAGCAAATCAAAAGAACCATCTTCTTCCATTTTTTTAAGTTCTTTTAAACGGTTAATACGTTTACTAATTGTTTCGAAATTAGTTAAAGTTCCACCTAACCATCTTTGATTTACAAAGAAAGAACCTGATCTTTTTGCTTCCTGTTCAATAGAACTTTGGGCTTGTTTCTTCGTACCAACAAAAAGAACACCACCACCATTAACCGTAACGTCTTTTAAGAATTCAACAGCTTCATCAATTTTAGGAACTGTCTGTTGTAAATCAATAATATGGATCCCGTTTCTTTCTGTAAAAATATACGGGGCCATTTTCGGATTCCAGCGTCTGGTTTGATGACCAAAATGAACACCAGCTTCTAAGAGTTGTTTCATAGAAACAGTACTCATTTAATACCTCCTTGGTTATTCCTCCATTTTTTCACTCAGTCTGTAAAACATAATGTCACCAATAGACTTAAAAAAAATGTGTGTCTTAAAAATCGTACTCGAATAGATTAACAAAGTTTAAAGCATTTATCAAGAATAATTTAAGAATTCTTAACATTAAAAAGACCCGCTTTCGCGGGTTTAAATTTAAATTAAATATTTTTTATAATCTTGAGCTTTAATTTCATCACTTAAGGTTTTAGTAACAAAATCTTTATCAATAACAATATGTTTATCTTCTATATCAGGTGCCTGGAAAGAGATATCTTCTAATAACTTTTCTAAAACAGTCTGTAATCTTCTTGCTCCAATATCTTCGTTATTCATATTTTCTTCATAAGCAATTGAAGCAATTGTATCTACTGCATCATCAGTAAATTCAAGATCAATCCCTTCTGTTCCTAATAACTGATTATATTGTTTTAATATTGAATTTTCAGTATTTTTTAAGATTTCAACAAAATTTTCTTCAGTAAGAGATTCCAGTCTAACGTTAATAGGAAAACGTCCTTGAAGTTCTGGTATCATATCAGAAACCTTAGTTCCATGGAAAGCACCTGATCCAATAAACAGAATAAAGTCAGTTTTTACCGGACCGTATTTAGTATTAACAGTACTACCTTCAACGATTGGTAGAATATCTCTTTGAACTCCTTCTCGGGAAACATCAGGACCACGACCACCACTCGTATCTGAACCAATAATTTTATCAATTTCATCGATAAAAATGATTCCATTTTGTTCAGCATTTCTTATTCCCATTTCCCGGACTTCATCTTGATCTATAAGTTTTTCCGCTTCCTGTTCAATTAAAACATTTCTAGCTTCTTTCACTTTTAGTTTACGTTTCTTGGTTTTTTCCGGAAGAATACCACCGAACATATCGTTAATACTCATATCTTCCATACCACCAACCATTCCAAAAACGGTTGAAGGCTTATCAACTACTTCAATAGTGATAATATTATCTTCTAATTTTCCATCCTTTAAATCCTGACGAATAATCTCTCTTTTTGCTTTCTTTTCTTCAACACGTTTATTTCGTTCAGCTATTTGTTCAGGAGTTTCAGAATTTCGTTTATTTCCAAAGATAGACCCAAGAGAGTTACCAGCTCTTTTTTCTCGTTTTCTAATACCAGATAAAATATCCACTAATTTTTCTTCTGCATTAGCTTCCGCACGAGCTCGTACTTCTTCAATTTTAATCTGTTCAGCATCTCTAACTGCTCTATTAACCAGATCTCGAACCATTGATTCAACGTCACGGCCAACATAACCAACTTCAGTAAATTTGGTGGCTTCAACTTTTATTAAAGGTGCATTAACCAGTTTAGATATTCTTCTTGTTATTTCAGTTTTCCCAACCCCAGTTGGTCCCATTAAAATAATATTTTTAGGCGTAATTTCTTCACGTTCTTCATCAGTTAATTGAGAACGACGATATCTATTTCTTAAAGCTACCGCAACAGCTTTTTTTGCTTCATCTTGACCGATTATATAACGGTCTAACTCTTTCACCGTCATGCTCGGGGTTAATTCATCTAATTCGTACTGTTTTCTCATTTAATCAACTTCCTCAACGATAATATTATCATTCGTATAAACACAAATTTCAGAAGCTATAATAAGGGCTTGTTCAGCAATTTGAGCAGCACTTAATTCTGGTGCATTTCTTTTTAAAGCTCTTGCAGCAGCCAAAGCATAATTTCCACCAGAACCGATAGCGGCTACTTCGTCTTCTGGCTCTATAACTTCACCTGTACCAGAAACAATTAAAAGATTATCTTTATCCATTACAATTAGAAGCGCTTCCAGTTTTCTTATAGCTTTGTCCTGACGCCATTCTTTAGCAAGTTCAACAGAAGCTCTTTCTAAATTGCCATTGTACATTTCCAGTTTCTTTTCGAACATATCACTTAAAGTAAAAGCATCAGCAACAGAACCAGCAAAACCCATTAAAACTTTATCATGATAGATTCTTTTTACTTTCTTGGCTGTAGCTTTCATTATTACGGTCTCGCCCATTGTAACTTGACCGTCGCCAGCTATAGCACCTTGTCCATTATTTCTAACAGCACAAATTGTTGTTGCTTTTAAATTCATTATTCCTCCGATTTATTTGATTTTAAATTATCCTCTTCAAATGGCCCATGTTCAATACAGTAAAACTTCTTTCGTTTTCCTAAACCTTTTTGAAAGATCGTTTTTTTACATTCAGGGCATAAATAATCTGTTGGCTGATCCCAACTGGTAAACTCACAATCAGGATAATTACTACAGCCATAAAAAGTCCTTCCTTTTTTAGAACGTCTTTTTACTAACTCTCCTCCACATTCAGGACAACTCCCAGCCATTTTTTCAAAATAAGGTTTAGTATTTTTACAGGTAGGAAAATTAGGACAAGCCAAGAATTTACCATACCTACCTGTCTTAATGACCATATTAGCGCCACAATTTTCACAAATAACATCAGAAACAGGATCAACCAATTCAACTTTTTCCGCATTTTCAGTTGCTAGGTCAAGCTCCTGTTTAAAGTCTTTATAAAAAATATTAATTAATTGTTTCCAGTCCTGATCACCTTCAGCTACTTCATCTAAACCTTCTTCCATGTCAGCGGTAAATTTAATATCTACGATATCTTTAAAATGTTCCTTTAATAAATTAGTAACAATATAACCGAGTTCCGTAGGAATTAGTTTTTTATCTTCTACTTCGATATAACCTCTATTTTTAATAGTTGAGATAGTTGGAGCATAAGTACTTGGACGTCCGATTCCATTTTCCTCGAGTTGCTTTATTAAAGTAGCTTCTGTAAATCTTGCTGGAGGGGAAGTAAATTTTTGTTCTTTTAATACCTTAATTAAATCCAAGATACTATCTTTTGTTATTTCAGGAAGAGATACAAGTTTTTTATTAGAACCTATTACTGTTGAAAAACCTGGAAATACTAAATTTTCTCCTCGAGCTCTAAATATTAAGTTTTTACAGGCTATATCAACATCAACTACATGAATTTTAGCATCACTCATTTGAGAGGCTAAAGTTCTAGTCCATATTAGTCTGTATAGTCGGTATTGGTCAGAGGTCAGGGAATCTTTTATAGCTTCAGGATGAATATTAATTGAGGTTGGTCTAATAGCTTCATGAGCATCCTGAACATTAGGAGAAGTTTTTACTTTTCGTTTGGAAATATGACTGTAGTCATCTCCATAATTCTTTTGAATATATTCATGAATATCATTTACTGCTTCTGGAGCTAGTCTGGTAGAATCTGTTCTAAGATAAGTTATCAAACCAGTCATTCCACGACCCTTAATATTAACCCCTTCAAATAAATCCTGAGCAGCTCTCATTGTGCGTTGGGAGGTCATTCCTAACTGATTAAAAGCTGCCTGTTGCATTGTGCTAGTTGTAAAAGGTAATGGAGCTTTTTGTTTTCTAGTACGGTTAGTAACTTTATTTATTGTTAAGGGATTATTCTTAACTATATTTTCTATTTCTTCAGCTTTTTGTTGATTGGGTATATTTACCTTTTTTTTATCTTCGGTTTTTAGTTGAGCTTTAAAATGTTTTCTATCACCTTTAACTTTTAAATCTAGTTCTATATTCCAGTACTCTTCTGGAATAAATTTTTTAATCTCTTCTTCCCTATCAACTATAATTCGGGTAACTACAGATTGTACTCTACCAGCACTAATACCGCTCTTAACTTTTTTCCATAGAATAGGACTTATTTGATACCCCACTAAACGGTCTAGAACACGTCGGGCCTGTTGGGAA
>CANQNI010000053.1 GCA_947625175.1 uncultured Eubacteriaceae bacterium
GAAGTAAGTTATGATGGAGGCCCTAATGGATTGTTTCCTGCTACTGAACTTTCCAATTCATTAAAAGAAAATGGTTTCGAACTTCAAAGATTTAAAACAGGAACACCAGCCAGAGTTGATGCCAAAACGCTTGATTATTCAAAAATGAAAATTCAGGAAGGGGATAAGAAAATAGAACCTTTCTCTTTTGAGACCGAATCGATCGAAATCGAACAGGTTCCGTGTTATCTTACCTATACAAACGAAGAGGCACATAATATTATAAAAGATAATATTGATCGATCTCCTCTTTACACAGGAGACGTAGTTGGAATAGGTCCTCGTTATTGTCCGTCAATTGAAACAAAAGTTATGCGCTTTAATGATAAAGATAGACATCAAATATTTATGGAACCCGAAGGTCTTAATACAAATGAAGTTTATGTTCAGGGAATGTCGTCTAGTTTACCTGAAGATGTTCAAATTGAAGTTTATAAAAAAGTTCCAGGTATGGAAAATGTTGAATTCATGAGAACAGCGTACGCTATAGAGTATGATTGTATTTATCCAACCGATTTAAAGCCAAATTTGGAATCAAAGAAAATTCAAGGATTATTTTTTGCTGGACAGATTAATGGAACTTCAGGATATGAAGAAGCTGCTGCTCAGGGTATTATAGCTGGAATTAATGCCGGTCAATACATTTTACATGAAAAACCTTTAATCCTAGATCGTTCAGAAGCTTATATTGGTGTTTTAATTGACGATATTATTACTAAAGGAACATTAGAACCTTATAGAATGATGACCAGCAGGGCAGAATATAGATTATTACTTCGTCAGGATAACGCTGACAAAAGATTAACACCTTATGGTTATAAATATAATTTAATTTCTCAAGAAAGATATCAAAAGTTTTTAAAAAAACAGCAGGATATTAAAGACGAATTAAAAAGAGTTAATGATATAGTTATAAAACCCACTAAAGAAGTTAATGAATTATTAAAGAGTCTAAATTCTTCTCCTATTGAAAATGGGATTAGATTGAATGATCTTCTGAAAAGACCAGAAATAACTTATGATAACATCGAATCGATAGATTTAAACAGACCAGATTTAGAAGAGGCGGTTATTAAAGAAGCTGAAATCCAGATTAAATATGCCGGCTATATAGAAAAACAGAAAAAACAGGTTGAAAAGTTTTCTAAATTAGAGCATAAAAAAATTCCTGAGGGAATTAATTATTCTAAGATTAAAGGAATTAGACTGGAAGCTATCGAAAAGCTCGATCAGATAAAACCGATAACCTTGGGTCAAGCAAGTCGGATTTCAGGGGTTTCTCCTGCTGATATTTCCGTTTTACAAATTTATATTGAATCTAAGAATGTTTCACGTGAAACCATAAATTAAATGTTTCACGTGAAACATTCTTAAAATTTTTTCTCCAACTCTACATTTTATTTACAATAGCACCTTGATCAGTTCAAATTCTCTCGATTAATAATCTTTTCTGGATCTTTAGTTTTATTAAGAAAATTATATTTCATGTTCAAACTATTTTATTTCCTTAAAATTATTTTAAGAAAAAATTCTTTATGCTTTGAATGATTTTTAAAGTTTATAAAAATTTGAGTTATTTTTTTATAAAAATTACTTCTAATAAAAGATATGCAATAACCTAAAAAATATTAACTATATTGTTCTTAAAATAAAATTTCATTATTATTGACAGAAATTTTGTAAATTTAAACGAAATTGATTTCTGGTTAGTGATTTTAAATTTGTTAAAATCATAAGATTTTTAAGTTATTAAAAAATCTAACTGTTATAATACTTATGATTTTAAGTAATTATATGTATTATTCATTAGTAATCTTCTTTAATTAAATATAATTAATTCTAATCTGGAAATCGTATTTTATTGTAAAGAAAAAAATGATAACACAATCTGAAAAATATCAAATATTTTTAAAGGAACAAGCCCAAAATTTTGAAATTGAGTTAGATGATAATCAAATAGAAAAATTAATTGAATATATGCACTTAATTCTTCAAATAAATAAACAAATCAATTTGACTCGAATTACTAATCCAAAAGAATTTGTTGAAAAACATATTATTGATTCTTTAGCCATTTTACCTTTTATTAAAAGAGAAGAACAAAATATTATTGACATTGGAACTGGCGGTGGTTTTCCAGGAGTTCCATTAGCTATAGTCTGTCCAAAAAATAAATTTGTTTTATTAGATGCAACAGCAAAAAAATTAAAAGTTATTGAAAGAATAACTAAAGAATTAAATATAAATAATATAACTTTTGTTCATGCTAGAGCGGAAATTGCTTCACATTATCCTGCATACAGAGACCATTTTGATTACGCTGTAAGTAGAGCTGTAGCTCAATTAAAAATTTTAATAGAATTGTGTTTACCTTTTGTTAAAGTTGGAGGGGAGTTTATAGCCTATAAAAGTGATCCTTATAATAATGAATTAGCCTTATCTGAAGAAATTTTAAAAGAATTAAATGGAGAATTAATAACGGTCAATGAATATAGACTCCCTATAACCAGTAGTTCAAGAGTCTTGATAGATATTGCTAAAAAAAATAAAACACCTAAGAAATATCCAAGAAAGTTTTCAGAAATAAAAAATGGTTAAATCATGAGAGCTAATGATATTCAAACAATTGACATCGATGTAGAAAAAATCTTACCAAATCCAAATCAACCCAGGAAGCGTTTTAAACAGGATGCCTTAGATGAATTGGCTCAATCTATAAAAGAGAATGGATTAATTACTCCAATTCAGGTAAGAAAAATTAACGACAATCTTTACGAATTAATTGCTGGAGAAAGACGTTTGCGTGCTTGTAAAATTGCTGGGTTAAAAAAAATTTCTGCTAATGTATTGGAAATTACAGAATCTGATTCAGCAATTTTATCTATTGTTGAAAACATTCAACGAGAAAATCTTAACTTCTTCGAAGAAGCTAACTCTTATAAACAATTAACTCAATATTATAAGATGACTCAACAACAAATTGCTAAAGCTTTAGGTAAATCGCAATCTTTTATAGCTAACAAGATTCGATTATTAAAATTATCTCCTCAAATTATTCAATTAATCACTGATAAGGGGTTATCTGAACGTCATGCTAGAGCTCTTCTTAGAATTCCAGATGAAGAATTACAAAAAGAAGTTATTGATCAAATCATAAAAAGAGATTTAACAGTTAAAAAAACGGATGAATTGGTTGAACGAATCAGAGAAGATAAATTAACCAATAATTATGATGAAAAGATTACACCCGATAAAAAAGCTCGTGTTAAATCTTATATTAATGCAAAGATTTATATCAATACTATAAAGCAGGCTTTTGATTTAGTTAAGAATAGTAAAAAAGATGCTAAATTTGAAGAAATAGATCGGGATAACTTTATCGAAATTAAAATTAAAATACCAAAGTAATATGGCTAAAACTATAGCAATTTTTAATCAAAAAGGTGGTGTAGGAAAAACTACATCAGTTATTAATCTTGCAGCGGCTCTTAGTAAGATGGGAAAAAAAGTTCTAATTTGTGATATTGACCCTCAATCAAATACGACTAGTGGTTTAGGATTTAATAAGAACTTAAATAAAAGTATCTACAATGCTCTTATAGATGAAATTGATACAAAAGAAGCAATAGTTAAAACTGATATTAATAATTTGCATATATTACCATCTAATATAGATTTAGCAGGAGCAGAAATTGAATTAGTTGATTCTGAAAGTAGAAATAATAGTTTATCGGAAGCTTTAGAAGGAGTTCAGGATAATTATAATTATATTTTAATCGATTGTCCTCCTTCACTCAGTTTATTAACTTTGAATGCTTTAGTTGCTTCGGATGCTGTTATTATTCCAATTCAATGTGAGTATTATTCTTTAGAAGGATTAACACAATTACTTAAAACTATAGATCTGGTTAAAAGAGGAATGAACCCAAATCTAAAGATTGAAGGAATTTTGTTAACAATGTCTGACAAACGAACTAATCTAACCAATCAGGTTATTGAAAATGTTCAGAATTATTTTAAAGATTTGGTTTATAAAACAGTTATTCCAAGAAATATTAGATTAGCTGAAGCTCCTAGTTTTGGCAAATCGATTTTTGAATATGATCCAAAATCAAATGGAGCGAAAGCCTACTGGAAATTAGCTGAAGAAGTTATAAAGAAGCAGGTGTGATTATATGGCGTTAGGAAGAGGGCTTGAATCTTTAATTGAAACAAATCCGCTTGAAGATAGTAAACAAACTCAACTTGTTGAATTAGATATTAATATTGTTAAACCGAATCCTAATCAACCTAGAAAATTATTTAATGAAGATAGTTTACAGGAATTAGCTAATTCAATTAAAAATTATGGAATTATTGAGCCTATTATAGTAAAAAAGGAAAATAATTATTATCAAATCATCGCTGGAGAAAGAAGATGGAGAGCAGCGAAAAAAGTAGGATTAAATAAAATTCCCTCAGTTATAAAATATGAGAATAATAATGCTTTAGAATTAAGTATTATTGAAAATTTACAACGCGAAGATCTAAATATAATTGAATTGGCTCAGGGCTATGAACTATTAATAAAAGAATATAATTATTCTCATGAAGAATTAGCAGAAAAATTAGGAGTTACTAGATCTTCTGTTTCTAATATATTAAGAATTTTAAAGCTTCCTGATGAAATTTTAGAAATGGTTAGAAATAATGAAATTTCTTATGGAAATGCTAGAGCTTTATTAGGAATTAAGGATCAAAATCAGCAAAAAGAACTAGCACAAGAAATAAAAGATAAAAATCTTAGTGTTCGCTCGGTCGAGAGTTTAATAAGAAAAAAAACTAAAAAAGAAAAAGTAAAAAATAAGAATTCAGAAGATCAAATTTTTATTGATAAATTATCTCAATGGCTCTGCGAAAACTATGATGCTAAAGTAAAAATTAAAGTAAATAATCAAAAAGGTAAAATAGAATTTAATTTTAATAATTCTGATCAATTAAAAAAGATTGTTCAACGATTAGGTTATCATGAAAATTTAATTTAAATTATTAAATAAAGAATGTAAACATTTTATTAATAATTTTCATTTTTTTAAATAATTTAAAGATAACTTTTATCAAATTACTTAAAATAGAACTAATATTTTTCTTACTTTAAAAAGGAGTAATTAACACTTTCTAAAGTGATTTTAAACTTAAAACTAGATGAAAATTTATAATAGAAGAATTTCTAGATCAATAGGAATTTCAACTGCTGCTTTACTATCAATTATATTTTATATAGCTATAGTAATTGTTTTAAATCTTAGTCAAAATATGATTGATCCTACTGGTGAAAGTTATAGCGAAATATATGGAATAGCTCAATTAATATTGGTTTCTCTATATTGGATTTTGATAAATTATTTCTATTTTTCAAGACCTGGTAAGACTGGATTTGGAACTATTTTAATTTATTTATTGTTTATGTTATTACCAATAATAGCATTTTCAATAGCAACTTTAGTTTTAATTAATCTATATCCAACCTCTGATTTTGTAATGTCCTGGAATTTAATGACTTGGATTGTATCACCTACTTTATTTTGGTATCTTCCATATTCATATATTTACTTTGTATTTGGCTATTCCATATCTATAAGTATTTTTATTGGAATATGTTTAGTTTTTAATATTTTTGTAATTTCACTGGGAATTATATTAGGATTAATAAGAAGATCCTATGTTCAGGAAAAAGCGGCAGCTCTCAGAAGTAATCAACCTCGTTTTGATGTAAATATTGATGGAGTTACTGACGCAGAACTTGTAACTAATATAGCTGACGCAGATTCAATAACTAATGAAATTAATCTTAGTGAAGATGATATTCCAACAACTATTAGGGAAATGGATGAAACGGATATCATTAATCAAGAAATAGATAAGGTAAAAGACCAGGCAACCTATGCATTTGATACTGAAGAGTTACCAAAAAAATAAATATGCTTGATCAAAATACATTAATTCTTTTATGTAATGTTATTCCCGCCATGATCGTCCTGTACTATATTTTTAAAGGATGGGTCAAAGGCGGGCTTTATATGTTAATTTTAGTTGTAAAACTTTTTGGAAGTTTTATTATAACCAGATTCTTAAGTAACTACTCTGCTAATCTACTTTACTCTAATTCTACAGTTAAAAATCAAATTACAAGTTTTGTCTTAAATAATAAAGAGACCTTAACTCAATTGCCTGGTGCCTCTTTACTTTTCACTGGTGGTATAATTCAAAACAATTTAGAGGGAATTTCCTTTTGGATTATTTACTTTTTGAGTTTTATTATAATTTTTCTACTCTTAATGATTATATTCTCATTAATTCTTAAAGCAGCAATTAATTTTAATAAGATACCAATTCTAGGAGTAATTAATAAATTGTTAGGAAGTTTAGAAGGTTTAATATTTGGTTTAGTTCTTGTATTAATTTTAATCTATATGGTCAGTTTTATTTTAAATTTATTTGGTTATTATGAAATTCAACAGGTATTAATGTCTTCTTGGTTACCTGTAATCTTTAGGACAGTTTTTTAATGAAAAAATTAGAATTAGGACAAATTGTTAAATTAAAGAAAAAACACCCCTGTGGATCAAATGAATGGAAAATTACTCGAGTAGGAACAGATATTAAAGCAGAATGTCAGGGATGTGGACATGAAATCTTAATTCCCCGATTAAAATTTTTAAAATTAATAAAAGAATAATTATCAAAAATTCTCTTGTTTAAAAAAAATCATTCTGGTAAAATTAGGAAATCCTTGCTTTTAAGTAAGCCATTAAGTCCAAAAGGAGGTAAAAATGAGAGATTATGAAACTATGGTCGTTTTAGTTCCAGATCTTCCTGAAGAAGAAATTGCTAAAATCATTGATAGAATAAAAACTATCATTAATGAAAATGGCGAAGTAGATTCTATTGAAGAATGGGGAATCAGAAATCTAGCTTATAAAATTAAAAAAGTCTATTCTGAAGGATATTACATTTTAATTAATTTTAAAGCTAATAATGAAGCCTTAGACGAACTAGAACATTATTATCGAATTACTGATAGTGTTATCCGTTCAATCATAGTTAAACAAGAAAAAAAGAGGAAATAAATGAATGTCGTCGTTTTAATTGGTCGACTAACAAGTGATCCGGTTTTAAGAACAACTCAATCTGGAACCAGCTTAGCTAATTTTACTTTAGCTGTTCCTAAAAGATTTAAAAGAGAAAATCAACCGGATGCTGATTTTATTAATTGTACTGCCTGGGGAAAAACTGCTGAAGTAATAAGTCAATACTTATCTAAAGGAAGACAAATGGCTGTACAAGGAAGAATACAAACAAGTTCTTATCAAGACCAAACTGGAGCAACAAGATATAGAACTGATGTTATTGTTGAAAGTTTTGATTTTATCGGTAGTCGATCAGATTCCTCCTACAATAATTTTAATCAAAGTCCTCAAAACAATTATAATCAAAATATAAGCAGACAAAACAATGCTCCACTTGAAATTGATGATGATTTTAGTTTATTGGAAGATGATGACGATGTTCCGTTTTAATATAACAGGAGATATAAATGCCAAAACCATTTAATAGAAGAAGAAGAAAAGTATGTGAATTTTGTGAAAATCATATTGATCACATAGATTATAAAGATGTTGCTACTTTAAAAAGATATATTTCTGAAAGAGGAAAAATTTTACCTAGAAGAGCAACAGGTACTTGTGCCAAACATCAAAGAAAAGTTACACATGCTATTAAAAGAGCACGTAACGTTGCTTTAATACCATATACTCATAATAAAGTTTGATTTTAAAAGCTCGGCTTAATTAGTCGTGCTTTTTTTTTGAAAATTAAAGATAATTTAAGTTTATTATATTAAATTATTATAAAATTATATTTAATAGAAGAAAGCGAGGTAAGTCTATGTCTACTGATGATATCAAATTGGATACTCAGGAAATCGAAATTGAACAAAATAAAGATTCAGACAAAAATAAAGATCAATTAGTAGATAATTTTGGTGAAATTGACAAAGAAGGATTGACCGAAATTATAGGTTTACCACGTCTTGAAACTTTAATAGATAAAAGAAATCAAGAGGAAAAAGTTTCTAAGGAAATTCCTATTGATCTGAAAAAAGAATCTGATAACAATCTTGATGAAGAAATCGGTATTAGTACAAGTGTTCTTTCGACCGAGTTAGTTTTAAAAGAAAATTCTCCAACTTCTCTTTTAGAAATAATAAATACTTCAGAAATTCCGAAAGTAAAAATAAAAGAATCTAAAAAAACTGAAGAAATTAAAAGTAAAAATATAAAACGTAGAAAACGGAAAAGGAGAAAACGATCTGATCTCATTTTAAGTAGGAATAATCAAGAAGAAGTTATTCCAAATCAAATAAATGAAGAATTAATTACAGAAGATTCTATTAAAGTTGATCAGATTTCAGTCGAAAATGAAGAAATTGAAAGAATCCAGACTGTTAAAGAAGATGTTGAAAAAACAATAACAATAGCAGAACTCTCTAGTTTTTTATCAAAAACAGAAGAAGCTCAAGAAGAAAAAAAAGATAATTTAGAAAGTCTTATTAAGCCTTCCTCTCGAAAACGAAAAAAACGGAAAAGAGTTAACAGACAAACAGAAGTAACAACTTCAATAAAATCAAATATTTCTCCAACAGCAGTACTAGAAACTACTAATAATTACATTTTTACTTCAGTTCCTGATAATTTATTAAATGCAGGATTAATTTTATATAATAATCTAACGAAGCAAATGCAAGAGAATGGAACTCTAAGAGTTGAGTACCTTATGACTGTTCTAGGATCTTTATCTGGATATTCTACACAGGCATCTGCAAGAGAAAAAATGATAAATCGATTAAAATTAACTGAAGAACAGGTTTTTTCTGTTATTGAAACTGCTGATGGAAGTAAATATTATTTTGGAGATACCATAGATAGAACTCTTCAAAAGGATAAACATTCTATCTGGTATATGGCAGCAACAGCTGCAATTAAGTTAACAGGAAAAGTAAATACTAATATTAATGAAATAGTTCGATTTAATATTAGAAATTTAGGTAAAAAAACTTTTGGAATTCCACGAATCCCAAAAAATTTGAGAACTTCTAAATTGCCTGCTTATTATGTAGAAAATTTATGGATTCCAATTCAAAAAGGCTTAGAACATTTTACAAATGATCCTTTAGATTGGCCTGTTATTTTTGGTGTAGCAATACAAAGAGCTCTTATTACTACTAAAGGTGTTTTAGATCCTAATATTTCTTTAAAAATTATATTAGAAAGTGCTGTTCCTACTTCAATTATGGAAATTGAGCCAATTAATCCAAACGAAGTTGTAAGTCAATCTGATAGAAAAATTCTTATTGAAAAGTTACGTAGTGAAATGAACACTATTATGAAAACTTTACATTTAAACGATTGCTTAAAACAAAAGATTGTTGAGGCATGCGGCTGTACCGAGCCTATTG